>JANOEF010000589.1:0-5044 GCA_031413075.1 Acidobacteriota bacterium
TGTCGCTCACGCTTTACCCCACGCTATTAAATTTATCGCTTTCAGCGATTTTAAGGAAAATTTAAACGGACTCTTAATTGCAAACAGGTTCTATAAGTTATTTTTTACACGTTCCTTAGAAACTTGAATCATTACAAAACAAAGACCGTCTCAAAGTTTGAGACGGTCTTTTTATATTTAGTTGTTATTAAATTTTTATTAAATTGTCGGTTAAATATTATCTGCCAACAATGCTGACAGAAATGTTTCGGCGTCCAAATCGGACCGCTTCTCCGCAACTTGGAACCCATAGATCCAAAATGCGTCCTTTGATGACACCACCGGTATCGGTCACGGTGTAATTTCCGCTATATGGGCCGGCATTGATGTAAATGCGAGTCCCAAGTGGGATAACTCTAGGGTCAGCTGCGACGATGCCGCGACGAACTCTGCTCCCGCTAGCCGTAATGCCTTTTAGGCAATAGGCGGTTGCTTTAAAAGATCGAGCATTTGATTTTCTAACACTCGCGGTCTTTTTAACCAATTTGTCATCAGTTGAATTTGTTTCAATATTCGTTTCGTTAATTTCGGTTGTATTTGTTTGAATATTCGTGTCTTTTTTAATATTTTCTGTTTGCGAATTATTCGCTTGGAAGAGAGCGGCTTCGACATTTTGTTGGAAATATAAAGAACTGATGACCAACGCCAAAACGCTTAGTACTACGCTTCCTCTAGCTAAATTTTTCATTATCAATCTCCTTTTCTCTTTCTTCTTCAGCTAACAAACAATGACCAATTACATAGCGTTTTCACGTTTCATAACCAGTTAGAATTTCATTGGTTGCGAACAGCTGAAGGCTTGTTGCGGACAGTCCGCGAAAAGTCGCGTTCCTGAGAACACATTTTAAGTTAGCACTTTTTAACCCGATTTGTCCAGTCTTGCCAAATCCGACGTTTCCCGCATCTGAATTAGTATCAATTATTTAGCTAATTTTTCCGCCAATTCAGCCAGGGCAAAAGGATTTAATGAGGACTTGAAAAACAAAATATTTGGACTGGTAAATGTTGCCTCTTCACGACTTCCGCGAAGTTCCTGCCACGCCGCCAGGATGAATTTTTTGAAATTGATGGTCGCAAATTCGTCTAATCTTTTCTGCAAACTTTTTGGCGTCCAAAAGCCCAAAACGTCCAAATAAATTTTTTCTGACGTTGGCGAAATGAGAGCAAAATCCGGAATAAAAGCAGTTTTTCCGAGGTCAACCACTTCCAGATTTTCGACTAATTTCCACTCGGAAGCGGACTTTTCCCAGTCCTTTTTGAGCTTTTCAAAGAGTGGATTTTCGTATTCGGGCTCGTCATAGCGATTAGAAATTAAATCAGTTTGCTCACTTGAAAGTTCGTAAAAAAGAGTTTTGCCGTATTTATCAGAAATTTCGGCAGACATTCGCCAGTTTCCGCAGAGTAAAAGGGCGGGCAGGAAAACCGACATCTGAATTCCGTATTTTTGCGAACGATGAAAAAGAGAAGCTGCCCCGGTCAACGTAATTTCATAGCCGTTGGTCGGGTTTCCGATAATGGCGTGAATCAACTTGAAGTGTTTTATCCATCCGAAAATTGCGCGATAATTTTCAGCCGTTGACGGCAAAACTCGAATTTTCATTTCGACACATTTGTAGAGTATCGCTTGTGCCTGAGCCAGATTGTAACGGTCTAGTAAATCATTTGGCGTCGTCGTTTCAAACGAAATGAGCTGTTGATGGGCCGGCAAATCGGCGTAAAGATTAGATTCGACAATATTTACAGTTGTGTTTAATTCTTTTGCGACTGTTTCCAATACTTCATTTCGCTTTTCTGAATTTGGGAAAACGGGTTGAAATTTTCGTGCTTCAAGGAACACTTTTTGGCGAATTTCGCCTGGGTCGGCCACACTCGACGTCTCAAATTCGCATCTGTCCATCAGCAGTTTGATTATTCCGCGCAAGATTTTGTAATCCGTTCCGGTTCCGACATAGTCTTCGAGTTCGCGTTCCAGTTCGCCGCGAGTTTGTCCGAGGAAATCCTGAAAAATTTCAATCAAATTGCGGGCATCACGCAAATAATCGGCGTTATCGGTTTTAATGAGAAAGGGGAAAACCTTTTTTCCCCGACGGTAATTGATGGATAAATCGGAAGTTAACATCTCATGTGATAGTATAACTTAACTTATGAATCTTTTTGAATTAACCACAACTTTGATGAATATTCCGTCCACTTCGGGCGAGGAGGAAGCGGTCGGATTCTACCTGCGAGACTATTTGACCGCACTTGGCTGGACAGTTGAACTGCAAGCTGTTTCGGAACATCAAAACAATGTCATCGCCTATTTGAACCAGACGCCCCGGGTTTTTCTTTCAACTCATTTGGACACGGTTCCACCCTTTATCGCGCCAACCGAAGATGACGAAAAGATTTACGGACGCGGAGCCTGTGACGCAAAAGGCATTATTGCCTCACAGATTTTTGCCGCTGCAGAGCTCAGACGCCAGGGCATCAACGATATTGGTCTGCTTTATACGGTTGATGAGGAGCAATCTTCGACCGGGGCCAAGGTGGCCGATAACCATCCAATAGCCGCAAAATGTGAGTATCTGATCAATGGCGAACCAACCGACAATGATCTGGCGATTGGTTCCAAGGGTTCATTGCGGATGTTTGTCAGAACCAAAGGACAAGCTGCCCATTCCGCCTATCCCGAAGAGGGTGATTCGGCAATCGTCAAAATGCTCGATATTTTAACGGATCTGCAAAAAGCCGAACTGCCAAAAGATGATTTTTTCGGCGAAACAACATTGAATATTGGTTTAATTTCCGGCGGATTAGCCACTAATGTCATCCCGCCAAATGCTGAAGCAGGTTTGCACGTCCGTCTCGTGACAGAAGCCGAACCGATCATTGAAATTTTAGATTCTATCATCAACGGGCGCGGCGAATTGGATGTGAGGTCATTCTCTTTACCGGTTAAAATGATGCAAGTAGAAGGCTTTCGGCAAAAAGTCGTGCGTTTTACGACCGACATCCCGCATCTCGCCAATTGGGGAACGCCGTTACTGCTCGGACCAGGTTCGATTCTGGTCGCCCATACTAAAAATGAATTTGTTTGGAAAAAAGATTTGACGGAATCGGTTGATTTATACATAGATTTGGTCAAAAGATTACTCAACAGATAGACAGTCTAGTCCAATGGAGAGAATTTTTAAGTCTCTTTGGTGAATCGAAAAAATGAAAGTAGCATTAATTGGATACGGTGCGATGGGGCAACTCATCGGAAATTTGTTAACCGAAAAAGGTGATCAAGTCGCTGTCATCATTGATGACAATGACGCAAAACTCACCGCGAGCGAATTATCGGAAAAATTAAGCGGTGTTGACGCCGCGATTGATTTTTCGACTGCTGAGGCGGTTTTACGAAATATCGAAGCGTGTCTGCTGGCCAATATTCCTTTGGTCGAAGGGACGACCGGCTGGAATGATCAAAGAGAAAATGTCAAAGAATTAGTCGCCAAACACGATGGGGCATTTGTTTTCGGTGCAAATTTCTCGATTGGCGTTAATCTATTTTATCGAATCGTTTCAAATGCTGCTGAACTTTTTGCGAAATTTACCGAATACGAAACCTTTATCGAAGAACGTCACCATTCGCGAAAACTAGATGCTCCGTCAGGAACCGCTCTCAAACTGAGAGACCTCGTATCACAACATATAGCCAAAGATTTTTCGGTTTCTGCGACTCGGGCCGGAAATATTCCGGGAACGCATCTGGTCGGATTCGACGCGGCGGCTGATACCATTGAACTCAAGCATACCGCCCGTTCGCGCCAGGGTTTTGCGGCAGGTGCCATTTTGGCCGCCAAATGGATTATCGGGAAAAAAGGTTTTTGGGAATTTACCGAAGTAATGGATGAAATTATTTCGAGTTAAGGTCAACCGCCTGTATTTGCAGGCGGTTCTGATTTGCTTAACTGATCTATTTGTGCGAGTTAATCTTGACGCCGCCGTTAGTGGTGACGATTCTCACCGGCGCCCCGCCGCCATTGAGGTCGGTGTTGATATTCGCCCCGCGGGACCAATCTTTTAATTTGACCGTCAGTTCAAAATCGCTTTTGAATCCGCCATTGACAGTACTGGTCTCGAGTCGGGCCGCGTAATTTTCAGGCAAGGTTAAATTGACTCCGCCATTAGTGGTTTCAAGGTCAAGTCCGGTGCCTTTCCACGATTTACCTCCGAGTTTTGCACTGACCCCCCCGTTTGTGGTGCGCCCCTTCACATTTCCGCTAATTTCGCTGACGTTGATTCCGCCATTATGGGTTTCAAAATTCATCGTGCCTTCGACCCCGCTGATCGAAATCCCGCCGTTGTGGGCACTTAATTTGAGGTTAATATTTCTGGGGACAAGAATCTGATAAGAAACCGACCAATGCTCGTTCGCATCGGAATTTTCCGCCCGGACAATCTGATTGGTTTGAATTTTAATGTTCTGGGCGATGGAGCGAACTTCGCTCTCCGATTCTCCCCAGGTGTTTACACACGCGCGAATCAAAATATCCGAGCGATTTTCGCCCATGATGCGGATTCCGCCGTTGCGTTTGCCGTCAACCGTCAGGGTTTCAGTTTTGGGAATCGTCACTTCGCGCACTTCGTTAAATGAAGGTCTGCCGCCCCAGGACGAATAATTTTCGCAGAAATTCCAACTTTTATCTTTTTCCTGGCCGTTGGCCGGAGCCGGAATAATCAGGACAAAAAGCAATAAAATATAAAAACAATAACGTAATTTCATTTCAAACGAGCCTCCAGTTGTTTTGATAGAATAGTTTTTCTAATAGTTAAAACACCGCCCGTCAAAGTTTTGTGACAAAAAATTAAAGGGTACATATTTAAACAAAAAAAGAGTGGAAAAGTGATTTGAATTTCACCTTTCCACTCTTTAGTTTTTGTCTCAAATTTAACGATTAAAAATATACTGAAAATCCGTTAGATAATATAACGGATTAAAAGTATTAAAATTTTGAAGGGAATTGACGGGATTGGA
>JANOEF010000590.1:0-4223 GCA_031413075.1 Acidobacteriota bacterium
CTCAAAAATGCAAGCTCTCATTTTTTATTCTCCTTTTCCAAAAACAATGCCCTTTTGAATGTTCGTGGTTTTACCAAATGCTCTCTTTCCAAGGCGAATTCCAGAAGTGCTTGAATCGTAAAACTATGCGCCCCTTTCGCCCCACCCAAACTTAAATTGATAGACGAAATCTGCCCGTCCCGGCGGAATTTCTGCAAAATGTTTTTTGAGACTCCCAAAAACTCTGCGGCTTCCGGTTCCGAATAAATAGGCTTAATCAGATAGGCTGGTTCGGATTGTTTAGCGTCAAGTAGGGCCAGAATTTCATCTACCGCCTCACGCACAATGTTCTTTTGCGCCTCGGATGCCTGGTTTAATTGTTGGAGAATTGATTGTGCGCTCATAATTTACGCCACCCGTTTTTTAGCCCGTCCCGGCTTTCTAAACTTTCCTGCCACCGATTTCAAATAAACAGCCGCATCTTTTTCCCGTTTTTGAATATCCTGAGAAATTTCACGGGCAACTTGTTTATTGCCTTTGGCATACTCCGTCGTGCGCCGGTTGTGCAAAGTGGCTTGTTCGGCCAGCCAATCAAAAGCATTGGTTTTGGCCGGGATCTGATGATGAACCGAAGCACGTAAGTAACTAAAAAACGACTCGAAAAATTGCACCAGTTTTTCACCCCGGCGAACGTCCGAAAAATAAACGGACGCGATGTAATACATAGCCCTCGCTACAAGATTCCGGCGCATAAAATCAGCGAATTCCAATTTCTGACGGTAAAAGAAATTCTTGGACGGTGTTTTTTCCGCTCCGGTCAAGGTTTGGAGAGTTTTTTGATAACGCGGGATCCGGTCGGCAATGACTAAGCCATTAATCTCTCTGGAACGGGCTTCAAAGTTCTGCAAATCTTTTATCTGCTGTTGTTTCAAGTGCATATCGTTGTTTGGTCAAAATAAATGTGTTTTTGACCTGTTTAGGAACATTTTCAATTGGTAACTTTTAATTACCGTTACCAAACGGTTGTTGCGCCCCGGTAAAGTCCTTTGGAATTGCTAATGCAATCAGTAGCCGGGTTTGAATGAAGCGGTTGCTCGTTGTGGTGACAGGTTGACCGCTTCATTCAGTAATTTTGACAATTTACTTTTCCTTTTGATAAAGCCGATAAATCTCAAATGAAAGAATCACCGCGATAATTGCAAATAAAACCTTCATATTTTCCTCACAGCCAAAACACCAAATACCCTGCAATTACAATCACCGTGATAATGATTGCAAAACCTAAAAATGCGGTATCATCGTTGTCTTTGAATCTCATGGCTTCACCCCAAAGATCAGATTGAAAATAACCAGCCCACCAAGCAACCCGCCAAAGAACAAAATCACCATCACCGAAGTTAAAAAGGTCTTTGTCCAGATGGACAGTGTGCGTTCCGCCGGTTGGCAGTTGTCACAGTATCCGGGCGAAATAACTGGACGCATACCACAAGCCCAACAGAAATTAATCTTGATCGGTGTCCGAGTCGGTTTAACTTCTGCTCTGGCTAACCGCTCCATCGCCCGTTCGTAGGTCAATCGTTTTTTAGTGTCTGAAATCATATTTCCCTCAAATCATTTTTGTTTCAAACGGTGCGGGGTTGCCAATTTAAGTTCCAGTCTATTTCTATGATTAATGCGCTTCGTTGATCGTCAGGTTCACGCTTACCCTATCAACCCCTCACCGTGGACTTCACCAAACTAGCAAACATGAATCTGTTCGTTCGTGGATTTGAACCACCTTTGTCACCGATCTGAAAGAACAAATCCCGACTCTTTCTTTCAAAAGACTCGAAAAGAAATTCATTACTAAATACCTTTTCCAATCTTTTGTTTTAAGGACGGTCAGGATGTTTCCACCCACCCCGACCATCCAACCACTTTCGCAACCATCTATTGACTCCACAATCAATAGATTTTTTGCAACTTTCGCAGTTGCCGCGTAATGTGACTGCTACTACCTCAGTCTAAGTAGGCTTTGAGCGGCAAATATCATTCGCTCAAAAAGATTCACGTTCAGTGGTTAGGCAGGATAAAACGGGGTTTGGTCATAGCGTCAGCAGTTATCAACTCTAATCCGGCAGGCGAACATGAACCTTTTTCAACGAATTTCTTTATTTAATTATCAAAAAAAACGGGGCGATTAGTAACTTTTCGCCCCAGGATTACCGGAGGATCGGCTTTCAAAATTGAGACTAACAATGAAAAAGAACTTTCCCTTTTGGTGGGAATTAAAGAGTTTATATGGACTTCCAAAGTTCAATGTTCGCGGCTAAAACATCGTCCGACATATCGGCAACTGACTGGCCTTTGAGAAGTTTGGAGATTTCTTTGTCGTCATTCCCGGTGATGTTTGAAATCAGTTCAAAAGCCTGAGTTTCAAGATCGGCACGGGTGCCTGATGTTTCAATTTCTGCATCAATCGTCACATCGGAAAACTCCGCTTCGGACGAAACTTCGGCTAATTCGCCAACCGTTTCCGCCGCGTGAGAAATTTGGGCATAACTCGGAGTAACGGCACTTCCCGAACGCAGAAGATCGGGGGTGCATCGCGTCATTCCCTGACGAATACAGGACGCAAAGAGCATGGCTTTCGGGTGTTTTTTCCAGGTTGGATTTGACGTTACTCCGGCTTGGGTGGCTTCTTCGATGGTGTAGCGAATCGGAATATTTAAGGGTTTCCATTCGCCGTTATAGTATTTGTAAAATTGAAGGCAACAAGCCTTGTCGGTGTGTTCGGTTATTTTGTAATCATAGATGCCCGACGATTTGATTAATCCGGCTTGAATCTTGGCACCCAAATAGGCTTTGCCCTGTATGATATGAACGTAAGCCATAGAGGTAATTGGATCGAAACCGAAAACTTGGCCAGCCAATATTTTCACGGACGCTTGGGCTTCGCTCTTAATGTCTGTGAACATTCCAGAGGCATAGAAGACCGACGCCATGTTTTGAACTTCCATAAACGATGGGGCTTGTTTTGCCTGTTGTTGTAACGCTTTTCCGCTTTGGACGGTAGCGAGTGCTTGATTTTGTGACATAAATAAATTCTCCTTAAAATAAAATTGCTAGATGTGTTTCCAAAGTTCCCGTCTGGAAATTTTGCCGACAACCATGTCAGTCACGTTGAATTGTTTGGCTATTGAAGTTTTGGTTAAACCTTGGGAAAGCAACTTTCTGATTTTCAAAACATCAGATTCTTTTAGTTTTGCCATCGCGTTTCTTTCCCCGAAGCCATGCCTACGTTTTTGGACCATATCGGCTAAGTTATCTTGTTGAGTTCCTAAAAATAAATGATTAGGATTTACGCAACTCGGGTTATCGCATTGGTGACAAACCTTGAGGTTTTGCGGAAGTCTGCCGAATTGGAAAAAATAAGAAAGTCTGTGAGCAAATGTAATTTTTTGTCCTTTAATTCGGACAGCCATTACGCCATATCCATTTTTATCTTTACGACCTTGCCACTCCCAACATTGGCCAGAAAACCCAATATCAACTTTTGCCCAAAACCTTTTTGCTTGGTATTCCGGCGAAAAATAACTAAAATTTGCATCCCCGTGGGTCAAGAATCGCTTATAGTGTTTTTCACAATAGCCTTTGGTAATTCTTGTTTGGCTGTTACAGTTCGGAATTTGACACATAAAATCTCCCTACAAACGAAACCCATTTATTTTCTCACTTGGTTTTTCAATTTTTTGATACAAACTTTTCCTTTCATCGCACCGTTGACATTGTCCGCCGCGTTCATTAATCTCACGCCCACATTGGCAAGTTGGCGGAAAAGTGGCTGAGACGTGGGGGCAATATTTATTGAAGAAAAAAGATTCACAATCGCAGCAAACGAAGTTGTAGAATTTATGAACCTTATGGGTTTTGTTACCGGACTTGATTAAAAACCAGTCAATAAAATTTTCGTTCCCACAATCAATAATTGATAAATCTTTACCCATCAGTAGAAATTCGCCATGCCGTAATTCTTCGTCCGACATTTCGCGCAAATTGAAGATGTTGAACTGGCTAAAAACTCTGGCGTTTCTTTCTTCTAAGGTTTCGTAAGTGGTAGGTTTCATATATGCTTCCACTCCTTCCTTGCGTTAATGGCTTGGATAACCGATTGGGAAACTTGAAATTGACTTGCAATTTTTCGCTGAGATACTTTTTGGTTTAACAATCGCTTAATTACAACCACATCATCCTTTCTAAGTTTG
>JANOEF010000591.1:0-4583 GCA_031413075.1 Acidobacteriota bacterium
ATCACGCCGAACAGCACCAATACCTACTGTTTTGAAACTGCGGGCGATGTCTATAAACCGTCAATAAAGCCCTGCGAAAACACGCAAGCCGTCGAAGCAAAGCGGATCGAACTAAAAAACGAGGCTGGCTTTAATGCGATCATGAAGCTGGATTACACCCAGCAAAAGCCTGACGGCAGCAGATACTCCAAAACTATTACTACTGATGAAACGATCCTCGGCTTCAACCGGTTTATCTATCTTCCGAGGGACGCAGCTCCGGGTAGTCAGATGACCTTAAAGATCAACGGGATCGCCACGCTCCCGGGGGGGTTGCTTTCGACTACGTTTTACCAGGATTCCTTTGATTCGAAATGCTATAAAGTTTGGGGGGGATTTTTAAATGCCACTGCTGGACTCTGCGTTGCCAGTTCAACCGCCCAAAAGATTAAATTTAAGAATAACGCGGGAGTTTTCGCTCGATTAAGCGTAAATTATTTAGACCAAAAGGGAAACAACCAGATTCTCAGTGGCAACAGCATTTCTCTCCTTAGAGAAGACATGATTGAGATGCCTCAGCGTCAACCGGGGTCCGCGTGGTATATCGCTTTGAATAATACTAATTCCGGAAAGGAATTCTATCGTGTAGATTATCCCGGTGATATTACCGGAGACCTTTGTTTTAAGGCTGAAGGCGTTGACGGGGCAGAGGTCGGTTCGACCTGCGACGATACGGTTGGCGTAACTTCCGGCGAAACGCGGCAGATCAGATTTCAAAATGATGCGGGATACGATGCCCAATTGATCGTCATCTATTTTATGGATGAGGTTATCGGCGGCACGACCGTTACAATGCCGAAAACACTGACAACCGGAATGATCAACGGACTCGGCGGAAAATTTAGATTGGTCACGATTCCTAAAAATACGTCCAAAGGAATGGCGATCACAATTTCTCTTCAAGGAAGCACGACCGTCAAAAACGACATCTGGTCAACCACGCTTCCGGCAGATTTCGCCGCCAGTCCGCAACCTTGTTTTAAGGTGACGGGAACGCTTTTTGATCCAAGCGGCGGAAAATGTAATCAGTAGGCAGAAGCAAGGGCAGGGGCAGTTGGCAGAATGAAATTTGCCCGCGAATAGCACGAATTGGCGCGAATAGAAAACAAAATGCTTTTTATTCGCGCTTATTCGCGTTCATTCGCGGACAAATTTTCTTATTTTTTATGACACCTCTGATTTTTTCAATTTTTCTCTTTCTAAAAACGATTTTATGAGGATAATTTAACAAAGATTTAATTGATCTTTGGGGAATAAGAGTTTATTTTTGAGGTATACTTTTTAAACTACAATTACAAATTTATTGGCGCAGTCGCCTATAAAAGTAAAGTCAGGAGCCCCCAAAATGATTTATCTTATCCAAATTTCAACCCGTTGTTTAAATCTAAGTTTGAAAATAATTTTAACTTTTTTCGTATTACTTTTCGTTCAGACAGTTGCTCACGCTCAAACCGCGCTCGAACAGCAATGCTTCAATGTGGGTAGAGAGTGTAATAATTTGGTCATAACAACTCTCAACACTTCAGGCAGTGCAACGGAACACCTACTACGGTCGCAAATCAGAGTCTGACCAACATTGTTAAATTAAAGTCGAATCACATTAGATTTGGGTTCAATTATCAGTTTTAGAAAGCTAGAGTTACGCATTTAAGGGTGATTAAACGAGACCAGTTGTCGAGTTAAGTTGAATGAATGCAACATAAATCACGCTTCATAGCGGAACTCTAAAAAAAGAATTTAAGGAAAACAAAACACTATGAACACAAAAACTATTTCAATCAGCATTTTCAAATTAGTGCTGCCCCTGTTTGTTATACTATTCGTTCAATTTGCAGCTAATGCCCAACAGTTCGATTTGAATGGAACATGGACAATCTTTGACGCAGATGGCAATAAAACAGGGAAAAAAGCAACTATTCGTCACGGGCAGGTCAACAATGGTCCCGGACCGGGCATCAGTGTGCGTATTGTCGATGGCGAGGGCAAGATATTTGACGGAGGATACCAAAGAAACGGGATCGCGAAAGGGTCTGAGACAGACTCGTCCAAGCCGTTGAGCGAAAGACTCTCCAGGTTGAGCGGAACCGTTCTGCAAAACGGAACATTAATTCGTTGGTCGGATAATACTGCTTGGGAAAAAGACAGTTTGAACGGAACATGGACGGGCTATTACGGACTGGGTAATCTCCGACCAATGCCCGGAACTGGAACTATTACGCAAAACGGCTGGACTCTGACCATTGACAATGGCGTGGGCAGTAAATCGAATGGAAGAATATCAGGAACCACGATCACCGCAACCGAGTGGGGAGTAACCGGAATCGTTTCGGAAGACGGAAAAAAGATTAGTTGGTCGAATGACACTCATTGGAGAAAAAACAATCAATCAATCGAAAACACTCCAACAAAAACAGCTTTGTCCGCATCCGATATGAATTTGGTTATGTCTTGGATAGCGGCACAGGTTTCAGCACAACGCCTGCCGTTTTGTTATCGGCAAACCTTTACACGAGGTGTTGGAGAACCTGCATCGACCTGTGCGAATGGTTGGGAAAAGGTCGGTTTACGCTGCCAACCTAAGTGCGTTGCGGGTTATGAAAGATCTGGAACGCACTGTCGTGCTGTTTGTCCGCAAGGATTTACGGATATTGGTAGTTATTGCCAAAAACCCGCTCCATACGGACGCGGTGGAGGTTATGCCTGGAAGTTTGGAGATAAGGCTTTCAGTCTGGATGCCGCACGCGATCGATGCAACAAAGATAATCCGGCAGGTTGCGAACAGAACGGGGCGATGTTTTACCCGAAATGCAAGACCGGTTTTCACAATGTCGGTGCGAATATTTGCTCGCCGAGTTGTCCTTACAGTTGGCAAGATACGGGAACGGGTTGCTATAAGCCAGCGACACCTGCGAATTTGTCCGGCGATCCCTTAGGCTGTAAACCCGGAATGGAAGGAAAAGATGGGCTTTGTTACAACAAATGTAACAAAACTGATTATAGCGGGGTCGGTCCGTTTTGCTCGCAAAATTGTCCAAGCCAAATGCCCGTGAATTGCGGTGTAGGAGGTTGTGCAACAACATCGAAGGATTGTGCAATGGCAGTCACTGATATGGTGATTTCACCGATTATGGCTGCTATCAGTCTCGCCACTCTCGGAGCGGCTTCGGGCGCAACTGTCACAGGCAATACCATCAAAGGAGGAACTACAACGGCGGCAACCAAAGCACCCGGAATAATCGCCAAAATGAAAGCGATTTACGCCAAGATTGATTTGGAAGTCAAAGCAATAAAGTTAACAAACAATGCTTACAAAACATCGTCTGCAATTATCAGTGAACGCGACCTCGTATTAAAAGAGTTTTCCGATAACTTTGCCGAAATGACAAGCTATGAAATCAATAAAACACTTGAAGAGCGTTTAACGCCGAAACAGTTGGAGGAGGTTAGGTTGGAATGGGCTAAACGCCATTTTTATCTAATGGGACAAACTAATGCTGACGTGACTTTAAGAAACGCTTTAACCTTAGCTTCCGTTGTTGATCCAACTGGGTTGCTTGCCGTCGAAAAGGCTTTTTATCATCCTGTTTGCAAAAACAATACGCCCTTTCCAACTCTTGAGAACTACAGCGAATAAATAATGGAGATGCTCAGAGCTGGATGTCTTTGAGCGTCTTTTTTACATATCAATTACGAGCGAAAATAATATGAAACATAAATCAAATTTTTTATTAAAAGTTATTGCCATTGTTGCCGTTTTGTTTATTGGAATTTCTGTTGTTTCGGCACAGAAAAAAGTAAAAACCTCCGTTTCGGGTTCAAATGCTGAAAAGCAAGCCATCGAAAAAATCGTGCGGGAATATCTATTGGAAAACCCCGAACTTATTCGAGAAGCGATGCAGGCTTTGCAAGCTAAAGAAGAAAAAGCCAAAGTCCAAATGATTGCGGAGAATTTGAAAAACCTGAATTCTGAAATTTATGCGGATCAAGATTCGCCAATGAGCGGAAACCCCAAAGGCGATGTGACGATTGTCGCGTTTTTTGATTACTATTGCGGTTATTGTCGGCAAAGCCTGCCGAATCTCGAAAGTTTAATCGCAAATGATAAGTCTGTGCGAATAATCTACAAAGAATTTCCGATTATGAGTCTAAAATCGGATCTGGTAGCTCGTGCGGCTTTGGCGGCAAAACGGCAGGGAAAATATCTTGAGTTTCACAAAGCACTTTTAGAAACAGACGAAACCGGAGAAGAAGCAGTCAAATTTGTATCAGCAAAACTGAATCTTGATTCCGAGCAACTGCAAAAAGATATGAATGACCCGAAAATTACCGAAGCCTTAAATCGGAACGCGAAACTCGCCGCGTCTTTAAATGTGAGCGGAACACCTGCTTACATAATCGGAGGGCAGATAATTCCGGGTGCGATAGATACTGATTCACTAACGAAAATTGTTACCGCTGAACGTGCAAAACTTGCAAAAACAGAGATTGCAAAGGTCGTTACGCAGACTAAGTAATGAACCGGAGTTTAATCAAGCGGAATGAAA
>JANOEF010000592.1:0-3531 GCA_031413075.1 Acidobacteriota bacterium
GGCTCAGAGG
The DNA here is from genome assembly GCA_031413075.1 of Acidobacteriota bacterium. Lineage (GTDB taxonomy): Bacteria > Acidobacteriota > Blastocatellia > Pyrinomonadales > Pyrinomonadaceae > JAIBCC01. Next base: position 11 of record JANOEF010000592.1, read on the forward strand.
CTTTGGCATACAAATCTCCCAACATATTCAACGTGTTGTAATCAGTTTGGTCACTTTCGATGACCCGCTTATACTCGCTGATTGCCGCACGGATTTTACCTTGCGCTAAAAAACGCTCGGCATTTCGCATCGCTTTTATTTTATCGAAACTCATTAAACTATTTGTTTGGAAATAATAACCTGAGAGATTATAACTATTGGAGAAGAATACTCAGGGCAGAATTATTCCTTTCCCTGTAGTGATTAAACTAACACGAAGCGACAAAAAATGTCAACGTTTTTTAACATTTTTTGTCTGTGTTTAGCAAAAATATTTTTCTGTTTTTCAATTTGACTCAAAACCGTCTCCATGGCAGTCAATCTGATAATAAATTGACCATCATTATCAGTTCAAGGTTTGTAAAAAAGTTATGAAGGCGTAGTCTTTCCCAAAATCATTACTTTTTGGTAAACTATCAATTTGCATTTATGAGTAAGAAAATCATCGAAAGTTATAGACAGAAACTCAACACCGAAGAAGGATACATCATCAAACGTGGTGGACAACTTCGGGTGGCCCTCTGCTACCCGAATACTCACGCTATCGGAATGGCAAATCTCGGAATGCATACGATGTATGAACTTTTTAACCAAATCCCGGAAGTCTCTTGTGAAAGGGTCTTTCTGCCCGATGATTTTGAGTTGAAAGAATACGAAAAATCTCGGACTCCGCTGTTATCGCTTGAAACTCAAACACCGATTAAAAATTTTGACGTGGTGGCCTTTTCGATTTCATTTGAAACGGATTATTTGAACATGGCCAAAATGCTGCAGCTTTCAAATATTCCGGTTTGGGCGGCAAAACGCGGGGCTTTTGATCCTTTAGTCGTGATGGGCGGGGCTGCTTCGTTTTTAAATCCTGAGCCGATCGCGGATTTTACAGATGTGATAGCGGTCGGTGAAGGCGAAATTTTGGCTTACCAATTGATTGAGACGATTCTGACTGGCGGCGACAAAGATGAAATATTACTTAATTTAGCTAAATTCGGGCGAGGTTTTTATGTTCCGAATCTTTACGATGTGATTTACAACGAGGACGGAACGGTTTTCGATTATCTGCCAAAACAGATCGGTATTCCGAAAAGAGTCGGGCGAGCTTTGGCAAGTGTTAATCCGAAAGAGGGAACGCTCCGGCGAGCGATGAAACGAGGCGAAACCGAGCTGCACGATTTTTTGTTAAATCAAGAGGTATTTTGTCCTTCGACCGCGGTTTGGTCGCCGAAAGCCGAAATGGGCGATCGTCTGCTCGTCGAAATTTCGCGTGGTTGTTCGCAGGGTTGTCGTTTTTGTTGGGCTGGTTACAATTATTATCCGCCCCGGGTCGTGCCCGCCAAAGACATTTTGGCAAAAGCGGCCCAATGGCGGGGCAAAACAAATAAGATCGGATTGGTTTCAACCGCGGTTTGCGATCATCCGGAAATTTCGACGATCTTGAGTGAACTTCGCCAGATGGATTATCGAATTTCGGTTTCTTCGCTTCGCCTTGACCAAATTTCCGATGAACTACTGGACGCACTGGTTGAATCAAAAGATCAACAAATCGCCGTGGCTCCCGAAACAGGCTCGGACAGATTGCGGCGAGTGATCAATAAAAATCTGACCAATGATGAAATCGTGGATATTTGCGGGGCGGTTTTTGACCGCGGAATGCTGACCATCAAACTTTATATGATGGTCGGATTACCTACCGAAACTCCCGAAGATTTAGACGAAATGTTTGTTCTGGTTGAGCGTATCAAAGACCGAATGTTATCGGCCGGGAAAAAATTTGGACGTGCCGGGAAAATTATCCCATCACTTAACGGATTTGTGCCAAAACCCAACACTCCTTTGCAGTGGGATGCCATTTGCGATGAAAAAGAGTTGAAGCAGAGAATAAAATATGTTTGCAAAGGGCTGAATCGTATTTCAAATGTTGAAGTCCGATTCATGTCAGCCCGTATCGCCCATGAACAAGCACTGTTTTCTTCGGGCGACCGAACAGTTTCCAAAGTCATCGAACACGCCGCAAAAATTGGCGGAAATATCAAAGAATCCTTGCGGGCACTGGACTTTGACGCAGATTTTCACATTTCCCGTCATCGCAGTTATGATGAATTCCTGCCGTGGTCAATCGTTGATTCGGGTCTGTCATTTGAATTTTTAAAATCCGAACACGAAAAATCACAAGCCGCCCAATCTTCAAAACCGTGTCCGGCAGTTGAAAAATGTACGACTTGTGGAGTTTGTCCAACAACCTGGCTGGCTGATGCCACTCCTGATTTAATACAAATTCAGCCCTTAAAAGTCAGGCAAAATCTGGGCATTATTGTTTAGTCAGATAACCGTTAGTATTGGCGGTATGGTCAAATTGATATTTATATTGATAGATGCCGAAGGGTAAAATCGAAACCTGCGTGGAATAGGCGACTCGCGCCTGGAGTAAGCCGCCGACTTGTTTAACCTCAATATATGCATCCGGCGGACCGCCGCTCGACTTGATTACATTGGCCAACCTTTTTTTGGCATAGTCAATCGGTGTTCCGGTGGTTGGAGGGATGATCATGGCTTGCGAGACAGTAGCCTGTATTTCTTGTTTCATACTTTCGCCGTTATATGCCACCGGCACATAGTTGTATCCGGCGTTTCCCACCAAAATCAAAACTACTAAGACAATGACCAATTTTACGCCCACACTTCCGCGTTGTGAATCTTCAGACTTCATGTTTAGCTCCTCAAAATTTACTATTTAGGGGTAGATTGTTTTATTAAAACAGTGTTGAGAGCTTTGACCACAGTTGCCGGTGAAATCTGTTCATCCGAAATAATTTTCGGCTTTCCTATTTCTTCTAACAAAATCCATTGCAGCGAATTTCCGACATTTTTTTTGTCAAAGCTAAAGGCTTCGATGACCTTTTCCGGGTTAATGTTTCGGCAATCCGGCAGTTTCCCTGCCATACCAACAACATCGTTCAACAATGTTAATTCATTTTGCCCTAGTTTTGCAACATCTTTTGATATTTCTCCGGCCACTAACATCCCGAGACCGACCGCTTCCCCGTGTTTGAAATATTTATAATTAGTAATTTTTTCGAGCGCATGACCGACAGTGTGACCAAAATTGAGAATTTTACGGGAGCGAGCATCAACCCGATTGAGATTTTCTTGTTCGTCACTTTTGACGATTTCGGCTTTGAAAGCAACCTGGGCAGCAATCAGTTTAGCCAAACTTTCGGCAAATGCAGACTGCGAAAAATAATTGGAAAATATTTTCGGCGAAAAGGATCGTAAAAAGTCGGAAGTTTGCCAAAAGAGATGATGATCAGAAATTGCCCCTTGTTTGATTGCTTCACAAAAACCTGCAGTCAATTCTCGTGGTGGTAGAGTTTGTAAAGTCCCAATATCAATCAAAACCCCATTTGGTTGATAAAAAGTGCCGATCAGATTTTTGCCCAAACTGGAATTGACTGCCGTTTTTCCGCCCACGGACGAATCAATCATCG
>JANOEF010000593.1:0-12995 GCA_031413075.1 Acidobacteriota bacterium
CATTACTGCCACTTCCTTACCCGACTCTGCGCCCGCCAAACTCAAATTATATTTAACTCAAAATCTTTAACTCTTCCTTCGCATCTTGGCCGCCTCAACCGTATTCTTCATCAGCATGGCAATGGTCAAAAGACCAACGCCGCCCGGAACCGGGGTGAACGCGCCGGCGGTTGCTTTGGCTTCTTTCGGATTGACATCGCCAACCAGAGTTGAGCCGCGTTTTTCGATGACCGCGAGACGTTTTTCGAGTTCGTCATCGCCAAATAGTTCGTGAGCAAAATCGGTGTCCGACACGCTGTTGATTCCGACATCAACCACTACGGCACCGGGTTTGAGATGTTCGCCGCGCACAAATCCGGCACGTCCGATGGCCGCCACTAAAATATCGGCTTGTGAGGTAATTTGAGGTAGATTTTGGGTGCGCGAATGGCAAATCGTGACGGTGGCGTCCGCTTGTAAAAGCAACTGAGCCATCGGTTTGCCGACGATATTGCTTCGCCCGACGATGACCGCGTGTTTGCCTTTGATCTCGATTTGGTAGCGTTTCAAGATTTCAATGACCCCGGCCGGAGTGCAGGGAACAAGCGATTTTTGCCCCGAAGCGAGTCGCCCGACATTGATCGGGTGAAATCCGTCCACATCTTTTTCGGGGTTGATGGCTTCTAAAATCGCTTTGTCGTCAATCTGTTTCGGGAGCGGCAATTGGACGAGGATTCCGTCAACTTCGTGACGATTATTTAAGTCTTTGACCACTTTGAGCAATTCGGCTTGGGTAGTTTCGGCTGACAGATGAATTTGCTCAGAGATTAAACCGAGTTCTTCGGACGTTTTGACTTTGTTGCCGACATAAACCGCCGAAGCCGGATCTTCGCCGACCCGCACTACCACCAGACATGGGCGAAACCCATATTTTTCGTTTAATTCTTGAACCTCGGCCGCCACTTCGGCTTTGATCGCCTCTGCAATCGGTGCACCGCTTAAAATTTTTGTTGTCATAATTTGAATCACTTTTCGATTAACCTTTATTTGAGATATTTTTCAAACCATTCCAGATTGCTCTGCATGGCCGCCAGCTGCATCTTCGGCTCGTTTGGACCGTGCGGCTGGCGCGGCAAAACAATCATGCGGGTCGGGACGCCTTGCGATTTCAAAGCATTATAGAATTCGGAGCCCTGCGAGATCGGAACCCGAATGTCAGCCTCACCATGCTGAATGAGAGTCGGAGTCGTCACCCCTTTGACATTAAACATCGCCGAATGAGCCTTGTAAATTTCGATATTGTCCCAGAATTGACCGCCGAAATAATCGGGTACGAAGGCCGGAATATCCGCTGTCCCGTTAAAACTCATCAGATTGGTGACGGGCGCACCGGCCGAAGCCGCTTTGAAACGTTTGGTTTGGGTGACGATCCAGCTCGTCATAAAACCGCCGTAACTCCAACCCATGACGCCCAACCGATTAGCGTCTGCAACCCCCATTTCGATAACTTTGTCCACGCCCGACATCAAATCCTGATAATCCATTCCGCCCCAATCTTTGAAATTAGCCCGCCGAAATTCGGTTCCGTAACCGCTTGAACCGCGAGGATTTGGACGCAAAATCGCAATGCCTTTGGCGGCCAAACTGGCCACTGGATAAACGCCCCGATTGCCGGTAAAACTGCGATTAAATACCCCTGCCGGTCCGCCGTGAATGTTTAAGATCAGCGGCACTTTGCTACCCGACTGGTAGCCGACCGGATAGGTCAGGAGTCCTTCGATCTCGCGCCCGTCTTTACTTTTCCATTTAATAAGTTCGGTTTTGCCCGTCGGGATCTTTAACATTTCAGCATTGACTTTGCTGATTTGAACCGGCTTGTCTACGTCTTTGACCGAAGCTACATAAACCTCCGGCGGTGAAAAAAGACTCTGCCAATTAAAGGCAAACGCGGTTCCGGTCGCATTGATCGAGACCGTAAAAACTCCAACTGTTTGACTGACTTCCGAGATTTTATTGGTCACCGTATCCAACTGATAAAACCCGGTCTCAGTTCCTTTGGCTTCGGTAAAATAAATCAATTTGCCGTCTGCCGACCACCCGATCATTCCCGGCTGACCATCAAAGGATGAAGCCATTTTTTTCAAGCTGCTGTCTGCCAATGAATAAAGATGAATGTCATTATGCTGAGCCCAACGCGGCGGATTGTCGCTGACAGCCAAAGCGAGAGTTCTGCCATCGGGCGAAAAAATCGGACTAGTTTCGGCGGATGAAGTTTTGGCAACGCTTGAAATTTTACCGCTTGGCAGGTCTAACATCGAAACATCTGCGGTTGTCCAATCGTTGGCAACGGTTGATTTAACCTGAGTGAAAGCGATTTTTTGACCATCGGGCGAGATGTCAAAACTGCTCACCGTGTAATTTTCATTGGTTAATTTTTTCGCCTCGCGCTTGCCATTTGCATCTTTTGAGAGGGCAACTTGATAAAGCCGCGTGTGCTTTAAGTTCTCATCCACCCAACGAAAATCGTTTCGCGACTTGTCGTTTTTTTCTTCCTCATCGCTTTTGGCATCGGTCATTAAAAAAACGAAAGATTTGCCGTCCGGTGTCCATTCAAAATCACCGACACCGCTTTTGACCTCGGTAATTTGCTCGGCTTCCCCGCCGGCCAGACGCAGAACATAGAGATTGCTTTTATTGTCTTTTCGGATCGAAGTAAAAGCAATCGCGCTTCCATCGGGCGACCATTTCGGATTGGTCGAAGATTTATCGGCAAAAGTTATTTGTAAATTATTACCGCCGTCCGTGTCGGCCAGATAGATTTGCGAAACATACTCGCTTTTGTCAGTGGTCATCACTTCGTGAACAACTGTGTAAGCGACCTTTTTGCCATCCGGCGAAACCCGCGAAGGACCTAAATTTTTGACCTTGATCTGCATTTCGGGCGTCCAGGTTTGAGCCGCCGCAAGCGCAGAAAAAATCAACAAAATGAAACATGATTTGGCAATAACTTTAAACATTATCTCCTCCGAAGTTTTGAAATTTAGACAGACTTTTGCCAAACATATTATCACAATTTTGTAAGTGCGAGCATCTTTCGAAGATCCTACCCCGGCGGGTGGTAATTTTTTATAAATCGTATTCAAACATCAATTTTGCCGTCAATACGGGTGGCGACTTCGGTCATATTTCTGATTAGAATTTTCATTGCTTGGCTAAAAAAAGCCAAAATTTATTTTGAAATTGTTTGAGGAAATAAAAAAGATGCCTGATACCGCAGATATTGTCGAAAAATTAGCCGAAAAAGCCGCCGCGTCCGCTGCCGGTCCGGTGGGCGGAATTGCCCAAAAAATAATGACAGTCCTTAAATTCGCCGATGGTGTGTATGAACGCTCCGTCCGTGATAGAGCCCGCGAACAACTAAATTGCAAACATATTGTCGTTTGTCCGCACGGCACCTTTAATACTCGCCAGACCGATATGATTGATTATGTCAAACAAACGATGGGGATGGCTTTTGTTTATGACGCGGTTGCCCTCGGACATCGCTCCAGCGATTTTAGTGTCAAACCGATCAGCACCCAAACCATTCGTTATTGTCGCGGCGAAGATGGAAAACCGAGTTGGACTGATTCACCTGCCAAACTGGTCATGAGTTGCGGGCAATGTCTGTTGGACAGAGTTGGAAATTATCTCCCGCCAAAGTAAGGGGGTTGAAATAATCCTGTTTTTTCTACCCCCAAACAAAAAAGCTGACTGCATTTTGCATCTGTCAGCTTTTTTGTTTCATTTTGTAATTAATTTTTAACAAGTTTAGCCCAATTCTCCATCCATAACACAATGCGTAGCGCGTTTGGGGGGAGATGGAGGGCGTTCATCAGCATCGGTATTTTCCAACCGATATTTTACTTTCAAATAAATTCAACGTAGAATCAAATCAATACGTTGGGTTAAAAACTGAATCAGTTGCAATTACTATCGGTGTTCCCCAGTCGGCTCTTTGAAACTTTAGTGACGGCGTTGAGTTGGGAAGTCCAACTCGTAAAAACTAAAACACCTAAGTAGTGAAACAACCGAGACTTGTTTTCAAGTTTCAAGGGTCGGGCAGACCCATTAGGAGCTAACGTAAATCATTAGATTAGGCGTTTCCTCAGAATCTCCAATCCATAAATCTTTGATTTTGGTTGGAGAGTGTCAATAGAGCACGAAATTATACTGAACATTTTTGGTGACAGTATAGGGTTGACCGCCTCTTTTGGCCGGCTCAAATTTGATGCTCCGGGCGGCGGCGATGGCTTGTTCGGTCAAACCGTGCGGCAAACCGCTGATGGCAACGATTGAGCCAACTGCGCCGCTGGCTAAAAACGTTACCCGCAAGGTGACAGTTCCCTGCACCGCAAACTGTCGGGCGGCATCAGTGTAGGTGGCACGCGGCTTAGAAACTATGTTAAGTGTAACGCTCGGTCCGACCGGCGCTTTGATGCTCGGCGGATCTTCTTCATTTGGATTTTTACGGTTGTTGATGGGATTTCCTCCGGGGCCGTCTTTGTCGCCGTATTTGTCCCCGTCAGCGGTTCCGATCCCGCCAGTCCCTCTTTCACCAACTCCATTGCGGCCATTATTGCCGATGCCATCCATTCCATTCTGCCCCATTCCCGAATTATCAGCCGAGAGACCGTTTGACGGATTATAACTGGTAGAATTCGGGTCGCCGTTGGTCGCACTTCTTTTATTGGGGATAATGTCTTTTGGACCTTTGGTGCCTCTGATCGCCACAAGTGCCGGATCACTGACGGAAATATCTTCTGTGCTCGGAGTCAGGAGCGGTTTATCTTTGAATTGGGGCGGTAATTCCCCGTTTGAAATCGGTTCATTGTCTTTTCGACCGCCGCCGCCACCGCCGCCGCCTTTCCCTTGTTCTTTCAGTTCGGGCGTCTCAATTTCAGTTACGGTTGGACTATCAACGACATTAACAAAATCGCCCAAATTATAGTCCAGGGCGCTGACATAGGCGTCCGAATTAAAAAGTGAATAAACTGTTCCGCTCGCCGCCAACCCCGTCATCAGTATAAATGAGCCTAAAAGCAACAAGTTACGGGTTTTTAGGTTTTTCGGCTCAACAAAAGTCAGCTGATAAAATTCATTTTCGACGGCTTTTTCCTCTCTTGGCGTGGTCAACACCGAAGCGCAAGTCGGGCAATAAACGAACTTTCGGGAAAAAGTCTCCCCACAAACGGTACAAAACTTAACCATTTTATTTAGACACCTCTTTAATTTGTTTCTTGAAAAATTTTGGAAAGCCTGACTTTTTCGCCGAAATTTATTGCTTTTCAATAAACTAGATGCAATGAACTGAGTTTACGATGCTTGACCGGGGAAAATAAATTTTACTGGTTTATGCGGATTAAAGATGAACTTTTTTGAACTTCGTGCCATAATTCTGCCCATCACAGGTTCAATGAAATAAGGACTACCCCCTAAAAAGTAAGATTTATCCCCTATAAATTTGAAAAAAATAAGCCTTGACGACTTTGGTTTAAAACGGATAATCCGTTAATAGAGTTTATTTTACAGAATTTGAGGACTGTCGCAAATTGAACAGCTAAGGCCGCTGGCGGCGTCTCACGTTTGGTAAAATCCGCCCGGAACGGTTACAATAGGCGGGTTTGTTCACCAAAACAACAAAGGATTAATGACTGAGATTTTTTACCGGGAATTCCTAGGGGGTCGGGTTAAGGTCAAAATTGGCGACCTGACCCGCGAATCAACGGACGCCATTGTCAATGCGGCAAATACGTCTTTGCTTGGCGGTGGCGGCGTGGACGGCGCGATTCATCGGGTAGGCGGGGAAAAGATCTATCAGGAATGTTACCAAATCCGTCAGACCGATTATCCGACGGGACTGCCGACAGGCAAAGCCGTTATTACTTCGGGCGGAAATTTGAAGGCACGTTTTGTCATTCATACGGTTGGACCGATTTACGGCAAAAATGGCGAGTAAAATGCCCGGCTTTTAGCGGATTGTTATCGGAACTCGCTGGAGTTGGCAAAAGTCAAAAACCTTGCGACAATTGCGTTTCCGGCAATTTCAACAGGTATCTACGGCTATCCTTTGGATCAAGCCGCTCAAGTATCTTCACAGATGATAAAAGAATTTCTGGAAAAGAACAGACAACCGGAAGAGGTGCGGCTGATCTTTTTTTATCAGGAAGACGCGGAAGAATTTATAAAACATCAGGTGTTTTGAACATTTATTGAGGAATGAGGAACTAGGTAGGGTGCAATTGACAGAAATGAAACAAGCAGTCGGACTCCAAATGGAGCAAAACTTTGAGAGGGATTTTTCTTTAACTCGTGAACTTCCCGCAAACTTAATCAATTTAGACAGGATTTCAAACAATTTTTATTGGTGCTGGACGACTGAAGGCGTCAGTATTTTTCGGGATTTGGACTCTCGTCTCTGGGAAAAATGCGAGCAGAACCCGCGTAAAATGCTGCGCGAGATCAGCGATTTCAGGTTGTGGCAAAAAGCCAATGAACCGGCGTTTGTCGAAAGAGTAGATCGGTTTGCGGCCGAAGTGGAAAGCTATTTAAGTGCCGTGCCAAAGTCCATCGGTCAAGTAACTGAAAAGAATCCGGTGGCTTATTTTTGTGCCGAATACGGGGTGCATAATTCCCTGCCGATTTATTCGGGCGGCCTCGGAATTTTAGCGGGCGATCATCTAAAATCCGCCAGCGATATGAATGTTCCGTTGGTGGCCATCGGATTGTTCTATCGGTTCGGTTATTTTCGGCAAAAAATCGCCCACGACGGTTGGCAAGAAGAACGCTACCTTGATTCTTTTGAAAACGAAATGGCTCTGACACCCGTTTTAGCTGAAAACGGTGAACGGCTTTTGATTGTCGTCCATATGCGCGGACGTGATGCTTTTGCCCAGGTTTGGCTGGCTAAGATCGGTCGGATCTCGCTTTATTTGATGGATACCAATATTCCTCAAAACAGTGATGTTGACCGTTTTATCACCGGCCATCTCTATGGCGGCGACACCGAAACCCGAATTGTCCAGGAAAAAATCCTCGGCATCGGCGGCGTTCGACTCCTCAGAAAACTCGGGATCACCCCTTCAGTTTATCATCTCAACGAAGGACATTCCGCTTTTTTGACTCTCGAATTAGCCCGCGATTTTTTGGAAAAAAACGAGGACGCCAGTTTTGTTGAGGCGCTGGCTGAGACCCGCCCAAAATGTGTTTTCACCACTCATACCCCGGTGGCCGCCGGTAATGATTTGTTTGCGCCCGAGACACTGCTGTCCTGTTTCAAAGAAAATTATCCGGGTTTGCTGAGATTGACGGTTGATGAATTCCTGGCCCTCGGACGGGTTAATCCCGATGATGAATCAGAAGGTTTCGGGATGACTCCACTGGCCATTCGAATGTGCCGGTCTGCCAACGGAGTGAGCGAAAAACACGGAGAGGTGTCGCGCGGACTCTGGCAGCAAATGTTTGAGGGCGCACAAATCAAAGATGTTCCGATTTCGTTTGTAACCAACGGCGTTCACGCTCCGACCTGGGTTGCGCCGGTTTTCAAAAATCTCTACGAAAAACATATCGGAACCAATTGGGCGGAGGTTTTAAGAGATGAAAAAGCATGGAGTAAAGCGATTGAAAAGATTTCGGAGGCTGAAATCTGGCAGGCTCATCAGCTTTTGAAAAATCAATTGGTCGCTTTTATCCGTCAGCGAACCTTCGCCAAAGAAACCGGCTCGCAGGACACCATTAACGAACATTCGGATGTTAAAAACCTCCTTAATCCAAATTATTTAACCATCGGGTTTGCCCGTCGGGTGGCGGCCTATAAGCGTTGGAATTTAATTCTTTCGGATGCTGAACGGCTTTATCGAATGATTAATGATGCGGATCGTCCGGTCCAATTTGTTTTCGCCGGCAAGGCTCATCCCCAGGACCGCACGGCTAAATATTTGCTGCAAAAATTGATGCTTCAAAACGGTGATTCAAACTGGCAGCATCGGGCCGTTTTCATCGAAGATTACGATCAGGAAGTGGCTCGTTATCTGGTCCAGGGGGTTGACGTTTGGATGAACGTCCCGCGCCGGCCATTGGAAGCCTCGGGCACCAGCGGCCAAAAAGCGGCCATGAACGGCGGGCTTAATCTTTCGATCCTCGACGGCTGGTGGATCGAAGGCGATGACGGCGTCAACGGTTTTTCGATCGGAGTTTTGCGGGACGAAAATGATTTGACCGATGATGAAATTGATGCCAACGACGCCGAATCGCTCTACTCGGTCTTAGAAAACGAAGTCATTCCAACTTTTTATTCGCAAACTAATGGTTTGCCAACCGATTGGGTGGCCCGGATGCGACGCTCTCTGCAAACGCTGACTCCGCAATTTTCGAGTGATCGAATGCTCAAAGATTATTTTGAGAAAATCTACGGTTAATTGTTAATCGTCAATGAATGATGGATAATGGTTGATAGTTATGTGGTTTGACTATCAACCATTTTTGTTGATAGTCAAACCTTACCGACACCAATGTTTAAACCGAATTCAAAGTTGAATTCAATTTTTTTTATGAGTTTTGTTTATCTTGATACGATTGAAAAGCTTGACGAATTGTTTGAAAAATCAAGCGAAAAACCTGTCTTAATTTTCAAACACAGCCTTACTTGTCCGACCTCGACCGATGCTTCGACCGAAATGTCCATCGTCAATTCTGAGGTGAACTTAGTGATTGTGCAGACTTCCCGACAAATTTCCAACGAAATCGAGAAACGCACTAATATCCGACACGAAACGCCGCAAGCCATTATTTTAAAAGACGGACAGCCTGTTTTCAACGCTTCGCATTACCGCGTCACGGCGGAAACCATCGAAGGAGTTCTGAAAAATGCTTGAACCGACCCAAATCATCGAAGAATCCGATTCTGAACTGACCATTGATTGGTCAGACGGGCAGTCTTTTTTTTACCGGGCTTCGCAGCTGCGGCGGGTCTGTCCGTGCGCGGGCTGCGTCAACGAATGGACGGGTGAAAGGACGCTTAAAGCCGAAACTGTTGCCGACGAGATGTCGTTCAAAAGCATCGGCGTGGTCGGACGCTACGCCTTGAATTTCAATTTCAGCGACGGACACGACACGGGCATTTTTTCTTACAAATATTTACGGGAAATTGCCGAAGGTTAGACCTTTTTATAAGTTATGAACGAGCGTGATATTTTTGACGAAAAGCAGGAAATTAAAAAGCAAAGTTACGCCTGCACTTATTGCGGACAACGTGACGATTACGATGTTCGGTGGTTAAAACGCACTAAAAAAAGGCAGATGCCGCGACATTTCAGCGAACATGACCGGGCCCAGTTTCAAAAATCGCAGGATTATATGGTGCGGGTTGACGATGTTCTGTTTTGTAAAAATATGCGGTGCCGCAAAAGATTCGAAATTCCGAGTTTTCAAACCGTCGTCTTTATTTGAAAATTCGCGTTTTATATTCCCGTCAAATCTACTATTTCCCGATCGGGTGTGCTATGCTTGCCACAGATGACCAGGTGCGGAGGTTGAGATTGTTATGACGAACAAAAATCTTGAATTTTACGCAGATTCTCCAATTATTTCCCCCGAAATTGCCGAACTGATTGACCAAGAAATCCATTCTGCCCCGAAAGCCCCAAATGAATTGCGGCAACGATTAAAAGATCATCATTCGTCCTCGCCCAAAGATTCGGGCGGCGATGTTGATGCCAGCTGGGAAGAGGTTAATTCGAGTGGTTCAGAGTCAGTCTTTGGTCATAACCCGACGCCCGACCAATCGGATGTCGAAGAAAACGCTCATGCCGTCGGAATTGATTTTGAAGACAACGAACCGCTTGACTTTGTCAAGAAAATCGGACGGCGCGATTCTTCTCGGTGGGAACTCGAAGAAGGTTCAAAACAAGGCGATACGATTTAAGAGTGAGTCGGTCGCTGCCAAAAGACTTCGCCAGATGATTAAGCACCAATGCACAAGTAACAATGGACAATGGACAATGAAGAAAACCCAAAAACCAAGGTTACTCAACTATTTGCAAACTTTTCTTGATTTTCAATCTGTCTCAAAACATTTGCTGACCTGCTTAGCTTTTTTTATTGACTGACTGTGGTGTGTGAGTTATCGCAAAACGGTGCAGATTTAGTCAATTTGCAATTGCAGAGTTTGGCCCGGCCATCGCGTTTAGCCGAACAGAATAATGGCTTATTCTTTGTTCCGTGATGAGAGCCGTCACAGAAAGGCTGATTTCGGCTGAGCCCGCACCGACACCACAGATATTTTTCGTCCGCCTTAAATTCACAAACAGTTGGCTCTAATACGGTTGTCAGTTCTTTTTTAAAACCTCGCGCGAGCTCGCTCCCGGGTTTGTCAGACGCGATCAAAGGATAAAAATAGCTTGCCGTCCATTTGTCTTTCGGATCATTGAGCAAACCTAATTCAGTCGGAAATTGCCGGGTAAATTTCGCCGTTCCGAACAGTTGATCCCACAGTGAAAACATATTTCCGTAATTGCCGTTGGGATCGCTGATCCCGTCAATCATTGATTTTCCGTGATGCGCGTAATGAAAAGCCGGAGTGATAAAAATACGTTCGAGAATAGTCGTTAACGGATTAAGAAATTTATATTTATACAAAAATTCATCCCACCGGACGGTGCTGTGCGAACCGATAATAATGATTTGTTTGGCAACCAACCCGATGGCGACCGCTTTTAATCCGCCGAGAAAAATACAAATGCCGACCCACCAGATATTCGGCATCAGCAGATAATACAAACCCGCATTTCGATACGAAACGAAAAAGCCCATTTCTTCGGCCTGATGATGCGGACGATGCAGTTTCCAAAGAAATTCGTATTCGTGTCCAAAACGGTGATACCAATATTGCAAAACATCATCCACCAATAAATATATGATCAGACCAATCCATAAAGTTGAGCCGGCGACCACATTTTGGACATCGGGAATCAACTGTTTACCAAACCAGAACGCCGCCAAAATAATCAGCGGCTTATAAATAAAAGACAAGACCAAAAAACCGCCCGCTTCCTGTATCCAATCACCAATTGAGCGTTTGGTCGCCGATAAATATCCGGCAGAGGTCTCTAACAAACTGAAAAACAGAATGATAGTGACAACCAGATAGCCATCCAGATTTTCGATGCCGAAAAGCGGTTCGTTCATTGTTTAAACGGAAAATAGACCGGTGGTTAAAATAATCGCCAAAATAGTCTGCAACATCTCAGCAGAGAAACCAAGAAATCGGACAAAAGAAATTGGTGACTCGACAAAATCTCCGACCTACCCCCATAAATCGTCTATTTTATAGCCAAGTCACCAAACTTGAATCCAATTAAATATTGAATTCTGTTTTATAACAATCACGATTATCATATAGGATACAAACAATTGTCAAGAAACAGATTAGCATTGATAGCTTAAAATCTGCACTTCCGGCATTAAAAGAATGTAGGACTCTATTGTCTTATGAGAATAATTCTCATCAAAAACGGACGAGTTTTTTCAGGTTTCAATGAGCCATCGAACCCGGAAAACGCGCCGACATCACCGTCATCAATCCCGAAAAACTAACCGACCAGGTCCACCAATACCACACCGCTGAATTTTTAGGCGGATTAGATAGATTGGTAAACCGCAACGATGACGCAGTCGAATTAGTCCTCATCAACGGAAAAACCGCCTGGGAATCGGGAAGTTTTACCGAAAATTTCGGCAATGAAAGATTTGGCGGATTCTTGAAAGGGGAGCATGTTTATTGAGAAAAGGAACGATTTGGAAAAGAATTCATCACAGCAAAATCGTCAAACCTTCTTGTTCAAAATGATTGTCGTGCGTGAGAATGTGGCGAATATTGAGCGTTTTCATAGTCAGCATCGAAACGCAATCGGTCAGACTGTAACCTTTGTCCAGACGCTTTTCGTAAAAATCGAGTGCTTCGAGGAAAATATCGGGCGAGTGCGAAATGTATTCGATGTCTAAATCAACTAAAACATCTCGCACCGTATCAACCACAGTTTGACGCATTTCTGAGCCGTATTCCGAATAGAAATTCAGTAATTCGATCAAAACGGTTTCTGTGGTGACAAGTTTGACATTGAGAATTCTCGGCTGAATTTCGATGACCGATGAATGCCACTGGTCTCTGGGATTGAGCAACGCAGTCCAGTAAAATGTGTCGGCAAATATGCGTTTCATTTTGCTTTCTTGGGTGAGCCGTAGAGATAATGATCAAGATTTTCCGCCCCGTCAAGCGGGAGCCGTTCGAGCGTTTCATCCGATAATTTAGCGACTCTCTCCTGAATCTTGGCCAACAAATTTTTTCTTTTTTCCTTGCCTAAAGTTTCAACGAACTCGACCACCTTTTGCTGTTCTTCAATCGGTAAACCCTGCATTTTTTCTGTCACAATTTGGGTTAGATCATTTGCCATAAAGTTAATAACCTCGGAAACAATAAATTCAATTTAGCATTTTTCTACTTTTGCGACAATATTTTATGAATTGAAAGGCAGGAATGTGTCTGTAAAGGAGAGTATTTTACCACGAATGGTTCGCAAGTTTCGTTGCTCGCTCAAGACACGGCAGTGCGGCTATTGGCAAGTACCGACTTTAGGGCTGTTCTCCTGCGTCATGAATAAAATCAAATATAGAACCTGTTTGCAATTAAGAGTCCGTTTAAATTTTCCTTAAAATCGCTGAAAGCGATAAATTTAATAGCGTGGGGTAAAGCGTGAGCGACACCCCACGAATCTATAAAAATACAATTGGACGCTGTAAGTGTCCATCATTCATACATTTGTGTTCGTCACTTTCAGCGTCGGAATGTTTGTTTTATCTCCCGTCGGGATTCACGGACGCTATTAATTCGGCGACAAAAAGGAATAATTTTCTAAATTTAAACAGACTCTAAAGAAAGAAGAAAGAAAATTGCCCGCCGATCACGCGGAAAGACCAGGAAA
>JANOEF010000594.1:0-3799 GCA_031413075.1 Acidobacteriota bacterium
ATTAGCTTGTAAGCTGTTTCACCTGCTTCGATCGGGAAACGATGAGTTATCAGATTTTCGAGCTTGAGGCTGCCGTCAGCCACCAGATCCAAAAAGGCTTCAATATTGCGTCCTTCAGTCCAACGAACATACGAGAACGGATAATCGTGACCACGTTCTTCGTATTCCGCATCGTAGCGACCCGGCCCGTATGACATTGACATTTTGAGCGACAATTCTCGTTCATAATAAATTTGACGCGGAATATCCATGCCGACCAAACCGACTACTGCCACCCGACCTTTGATTCTTGAAATTTCGCCGGCTAGTTCAATCGGATCATTTGATTGGGTTGCGGCGGTTATCAAAACCCCATCCGCGCCGCGTCCGCGTGACCAGGTCTTGATTAGCTCTTTTGCTTCGTTCGGCGTTGCGCAAAGGTCTGCCCCGAATTCTTGAGCGAGCTTTAATTTCTGCTCATCTACATCCACCCCGAAAACCCGACAGCCGTTGGCTTTCAAAAGCTGGACGGTAATCTGTCCGAGGAGTCCTAAACCAATTACTACAAACGATTCACCCAAAGTCGGTTCAGCCACCCGCACGCCCTGCAAAGCAATTGCGCCGAGAGTGCCGAACGCGCCCGCTTCAAAATTGACATTTTCGGGCAGACGGACGCATAAATTTTTCGGGACGGAATTCACCTCAGCGTGCGAGGCGTAACCGGCACCGGCACAGGCTACCCGGTCGCCGACTCGAAATCCGGTGACCTCATCACCAATCGCGATGATAATTCCCGATGAACTGTAACCCAAAGCGTTTTCCGAGTTTAACTTGGCCTGGACGGCGGTCAAAGTGTTCCAAAAACCTTCGTTCTTGATTTTCTGAAAAACTTGTTTGACTAAATCGGGACGCGCCTGTGCCTTACCCAAGAGGCTTTTTTTGCCAAGGTCAACCGCGGATTTTTCCGTCCCGGCGCTAATCAGCGAAACCGCGCTTCGGACCAAAACTTGTCCCTGCTGAACGGTTGGGGGCGGAACTTCGGCGACGGTCAACGCGCCGCTTTTCATATTTTGTAAAATTTGCTTCATCTTTCAGTTTCAGTAGATCCAAGTTTTAATTATCCACAGATGCACACAGATAAACACAGTACTTTACTTTAGACTGTCTTTGTAAACATCATCTGTGTCTATCGGTGGATGAATATTTCCTTCAAAGTTTGGATTTATTGAGTTTAGCTGTTTTCTATGGCTGCTTTTTCACCACGCAAAATAAATAAACTGCATCCCATAATCAAATAAAATATCATCACCACTTCCGAATCGCCCCAATTATAATGGACTAAACCGCTGGTTAAAAACCCAATCGTTCCGCCCATTGCGCCCAGCAAAATTCCGCGCTCAATCCAATCTAAATTATCTTTTAATCTCCGCCAAAGCAGTTTCAGATAGATAAACATCCAAATCACCCAGGCCAAAAGTGTCGGAATTCCGCGCTCTAAACCGAATTGCAGAGCGGTTAAGTGCATATGTCCCATCGGCAGATTGCCGTTATCGAACATTTTCCAGTCCTGCCAATGAGTTTTGATCGAATCCATTCCGATTCCGACTGCCAGATGGCGCGGGCTCTGGGTCAGAACATTAAAACCTTCGCGCCAGACCGTTAATCGCCAGGTCGTTGAACCGTCTTTGGTGTCAACAAACCCGACATTTCGTTTTTGCTGGAGATAAAATAAGCCGCCCAAGATCAGCGGAATAGCTAGGGCGGCACAGATCAGAATAGTTTTTCGGCTCGCCCCAAATAAAATGATGATTCCTGCTGAAATGATAAAAGAAAGCCAGGAGGCTCTCATAATAGTCAAAAATAAAGCGGCGCCATAAGCAATCAAAGCCAAGGTCAGCAAAATTCTGAGGCGCCCGGTGGTGCTGACAATCAGGAGTCCAAGCGTTAGCGACGCAATCAGCTGCAGGGCTTCGCCAAAGGTCGTGTAATGCCCGTAAAAGCCCGCCGCCCGCACATCACGCCCGCGCGACCATTCGTTAATTCCAAGTTTTTCCGCGCTGTTGCTGCCGTTGAGCAGAGAAGCTTTACTTACTTCATAAACAAAAAATAATTCATAACGATAGATCTTTAGTTTAGTGACCTCATTTTCCGAAATTATTTTGTCCAGTTCTTCCGGCGAGGCGATACTCTGATCATTAGCCTTTTGGATCGTGTCATTTTCCTGAACTCCGGCAATTTTCAAGGGACTGTGGTCGGCTAACTTCCAAACCTTGAAATTCCTCCCGACAGCAAAATTGGCAATGCTGAAAACTGCCACCAAGGCGCTGGAGATTAAAAGTGTCGCTACGATTTTGTGCAGAGTTTGGCGGTCTTTGAGATTTTCCGAAACCAGATAAACAATGGTCACGAGCGAGACGCCGACCATTTTCCGCAACGAAACCTGCGGTTCATAAGAAAAAATCGAACTCACCAGCGTCAACCCGACAAAGACTAAAACCGCTATATCAAACCCTTCTTTGCGCCAGGTGGGTTTGACTAAAAAAGTGCGAATGATGAAGCATAAGAGACCAATTGCCCAGGCCGCCTGAGTCGCAGCAATCGAAATCGGTGCCGAGAGCGCCAGCAACAACAGGCTTCCTTTCAGAGCATAATCAAGAAAAGTGGCAAATTGATTTGATTTTTCCATAAATAGATTACGAATTATGAATTATGAATTACGAAAGCTGAGCTAATTGTAATTGGTAATTGGTAATTGGTAATTCGTAATTGGTAATTGGTAATTGGTAACTGGTAATTCGTAATTCGTAATTCGTAATTCGTAATTCGTAATTCGTAATTCGCAATTCGTAATTCGCAATTCGTAATTCGTAATTTACCATCTTTAGTCTTCATCTTCTTCCCTTTTGACTCCGAATTTTTCCAGGCGGTATTGCAAAGTGCGGAAAGTCAAGCCTAATAATTTGGCGGATTTAGTGATGTTATTATCGGTTCGTTCCATAGCTTGCATGATCAAACTTCGCTCCAGGTCTTCAAAATTGATGCCGTTCGGCGGGAGCTTGAAAGTTGCATCAGCAGAGGCCTTGGTTTCGGCCGATTGCATTTCGGGCGGGAGGTCTTCGAGTGGAATCGCATCAGTTTCGCAGAGCAGAACGGCACGTTCAATGGCCGATTCGAGTTGGCGAATATTACCCGGATAGCTGTAATTGAGTAATGCTTTTCTCGCTTCGGATGACAACCCGCTGATTTTGGTTGAACTGTTTTTGGTATGCTTTTTGATGAAGAAATCTATTAAAACCGGAATGTCGGACTGACGTTCTCGGAGGGCGGGAAGCTCAATCGAAAGAACATTTAAGCGGTAATATAAATCTTCCCGGAATCTGCCGTCCTGCGTCATTTTGAGCAAATCGCGGTTGGTCGCGGTGACGACCCGGACATCAACATTTATTTCACGGGTTCCGCCGACGCGCCGAATTTGTTTTTCCTGCAAGGCCCGTAAAATCTTGGCTTGCAAAGAGATGTCGAGTTCACCGATTTCGTCTAAGAAAAGAGTACCGCGGTCAGCCACTTCAAAAAGTCCTTTTTTATCGGCGATAGCTCCGGTAAACGACCCTTTCTCGTGTCCGAACAGTTCGGATTCGAGCAAATTCTCGTTAATTGCGGCACAATTGACGGCCTGAAAAATTTCGTTGGAACGCGGACTGTTTTTATGAATGGCACGGGCTATCAATTCTTTTCCAGTTCCACTTTCGCCGCGAATGAGGACGGTCGAGTTTGAACGGGCAACTTTTAAAATCAGTTTTTTGAAAAAGATTTTTATTTT
>JANOEF010000595.1:0-1858 GCA_031413075.1 Acidobacteriota bacterium
CGCCCTTGATTTCTTTCGGAGACAGAAATGCATATTCGCTAAAGAGTCCGGTGGAAGGGCTCCAGACGCCGCAGCTAAAACCGTTTCGAGTGATGGCTAGAAAGGCTGTCACCTCTTTTTCTTTTCCCGCCCTTAAAACGAGGTCGCCCTCCGGCACCGCGTTTAGGAAATACCGCACCACACATCTCAGCGAGGTTTCAATCGTCAAATTAAAATATTCCGGTAACTGACCATCCAATATTTTATAGACTTTTGCCCGGGTTTCATTGACCTGTTGACGCGGAACTTCGGTCATTGCGACCTGACCATTCGGCAAGTGCGTCACCGAACAGGCCGTTTCTTCGAGTGAAGTTTCAAAAACCGGATGATTGTCAGTTCCGAGCAAAATTTCTCTTTCTGCTCTGAGGAGCCAATCTTCCAGTTCATCTTCATTGAGACTGAGCGTGTCCCCGCCGAGTGCTAAAATTCGAGTCCGCTCCGTAAAATCCGAAACCACGGTTGAAAAACGGGTGTGTCCCGATAAGGGAGGCAGAGTTTTATGATTTTTGCGGCTCAATTTTAAGGCCGCCACTAAATTAGAGTCCGCCGACAGCCGGGCCAGATCCATATCAAAGGTGCCGGGGTTCGCGCCGGGAACGGGTGTGGCGGTCACAGCTTCTCCGTTACCGTTCCAAACTATTGCCAGTTGGTCAGGCGAAGCCGGATCGGACATAAAACTTTCATGAATGGCCGGATCAAACCCAAAATTCTTATTTGCAGACATATTTTTCATATCAATAAGTGATTAAATTTACTAACCTAATCAAAAATCTTTCTACTACTCTGAATCGTCAACCTCTCATCATTAGACCGCAATCACAACGAGCGACTCGACAAACTCAATCGAGCGGAAATTTCCGCTATTTTCTGAGAACTCTCAAGAGATTGAACGCAATTGCGATACCATCTCAATTTACGGTGGGAATATTAGAATTTTTTGCTGCCCCGCCCCCAAATGTGGGGAAGATCTACCGTTTAATGCGAAATTTTTCGCGATACTTATGGTGTGGAATTGAAAAATCCGGTAAATCAAAATAAAACATCGAAATTTGACGAACCTGGCCGTCTCAGTTTCTGAATCTCAATCAAACCAATAGAAACCCGAATAACTGATCATGATAAATGTCATCACTAACCAGTTTACTCTATTCAACAAAATTTTAAAGGGAACGCTCTTGGTGATAATCGCTATCTTCGGAAGCTCAAATTTGTCCTTCCGGTTTCGCCGGTTGAGCGACGAAAACGAGGTTAAACTAAAGTTGCCTTCGTTTTCCAAACTGTCTGAAAAGAACAGTTTAGGCAATTTTTGAACACTACGATTTTTCCGTAAATTACGGATTCTCATCTCTGGAGCTCCTTATATAAAACTTCGGATAGAGGGAGAAACTCCTAATTAGTCCGCTCTATCTCCGGGGTCAAATTCAATGAGACAAAGTTTGGTGAAACAAACTCTCTCAACAAAAAACATTGATCTAATAAAATTAGACATTAATGATAAGTTTATAATTAACTATCATTTAGCACAAAAAAATCATAAATGTCAATACTTTTTAACAATGAAACTCTTAATGACGAGTAATTTTCAAAAATTCAGACTTTTTTCCAAAGGGTCAATTGTTAATTGTTAATTGTTAATTGTTAATTGTTAATTGTTAATTGTTAATAAGCAGGTCAGCAAAAATTTTGCAACATATTGAAAAATCAAGAAAAGTTTGCAAATAATTGAGTAACCTTGGTTTTTGGGTTTTCTTCATTGTCCATTGTCCATTGTTAATTGTGCATTGGTTTAAGTAGTTCACATTTTAAATTTTCGTTTGGC
>JANOEF010000596.1:0-3040 GCA_031413075.1 Acidobacteriota bacterium
AACCAGTCACATACCAGGCTGTAATTTTAATAATAAAAAGTGTGACCCCAACTACTGCCACAATTTTTTGGAAGTTATAATTTTCTTTAGAAATTGACATTAAGTTAAAGTGGAGTTTTGGTTTGTCGGAAAAAATCTTCAACTACAAAAAGTCATTCGTGAAATAAGTGCTGTATTGGTTCTTAAAACTTAAGGTTTACTCTTTAAACGTATTTCAAAAAGACGTTTCCATAGTTTCCCGGTGACAAAAATTCGATCGGTTTTTTCGTCGTAGGCAATTCCGTTTAAGGTATTTTCATCGCTGCGACCGACATCTTCCGGGGAAATCCCATCCAAATTTATCCACCCGAGGAGCTGACCGTCTTTCGGGGAAATTCTGGCAATATGATTAGGCAATCCAATTGTTTCCGAATGCCAAATATTTGCCCAGATTTCGCCGTTCACCCATTCGAGTTCGTTTATTTTCATCAAAACTTGGCCGTTTTCTCGAAAAACAGGGATAGTTCGAATGGTTTCAAAATTTTCAGGATTGACAACGCGTAACACATGCGTCCCGTCACTCATTATCAAATTGGTTCCGTCGTTGGTCAAACCCCAACCCTCGCCCGCATAACGAAACTCTTTGAGCAACTTGAAATCTTCCAGATTATAAGACCAGGCCACACCGTTTTGCCAACTTATCTGGTAAATTTTGCCATTTACAATGGTTATTCCTTCGGCAAAGATGTCGGCGGCCAAATTAAATTTTTGCAGAACTCTGCCGGTTTCGAGATCAACTTTCCTTAAGGTGGATTCACCCAATTGTCCGGTACTTTCAAATAATACCCCATCATGAAATACTAAGCCTTGAGTAAATGCGCGGGCGTCGTGCTTGAAGGTATTGACAATTTCAAAGCCGTAAGTTGGAACTGAAACCGAAGATTTTGGGGTCGGTTGGATTTTCACATTTTGGTTGACATTAGATTCAGATTTACACGAAAAAAACATCGCGAACATTAAAACTATTAAATAAAAACGCATATTAGATCTCTTTAGCTTCAACCTGGAAGATTCAGTTTAATGACCAATTACCTTAAAGCCTGTTCAATAACCTTTTTAAACGCTTTGGCTGAGAGTGATCGAACCTTGATCCCATTGATAAAAATTGTTGGGGTCGAACTTATTCCATACATATCACCATCTCTGGCGTCTTTTTTAACCTCTGCAGCAAATTTCCCGCTGCTTAAATCGGAATCAAATTTTTGTAAATTAAGTCCAATTTGAGCAGCAAATTTTCTCAAACTAGCCGGATCCAGAGAGTCCTGATTATTATAAAGCAATTCAATATATTCAAAAAATTTTCCTTGGGCATGGGCGGCATTAGCGGCCTCAGCAGCTTTGAACGCATTTTTGTGGATTTGGGTGAGCGGAAAATCTCGCACCACGAATCGAATTTTATTGCCGTATTGTGCCATTACTTTTTTCAACTCCGGATGGGTTGCGGCACACGCCGGACATTGAAAATCAGAAAACATGACAATCGTCACGGGAGCTGTCGAAACTCCTTGAAAGGGATCGTCATCGGCAGAAATCTTTTGGACGAATGGAGTCGGCTCTTTGAGAAATAGTTTGAATTGATATTTTTGTTTAAGTTTATCTACAAATTGGCTGGTTAATTTTTCACGTTCTTCATCAGAAAACTCGCGCAATTTGTCACTAATTTCGCGGGCAATCAGCCCTTCCGGTGTCAACTCTAGTTTTTGGGCTTCAACCCGAGTAAGTTCATTGATGATGATTAAATCCAAATATTCGGATGTTTTATCATAAACACTGGCTCTCAATTCATAAATATTTTGTCCGGCTTTATCTTCAAATTCCTTAACTGTGAGAGGTTTAAGATTAACCGTGGCCAAAACATCGGTTGATGATAATAGCGGGGAATTGACATCTTTCCCAAAACCTACTTTGATTTTTAATTTCAATTCACTGACGTATTTAAATAGAGCTTGAGAGTATGACTCGCGTTGTAAAAAATTTATTATCTGGGGTCGCATTGCTTCGAGAGGACGATCCCCGATTTGATCCCGATTGGCATCGTAAACTGCTTTGATCTCAGCATTTGTGGGAGGAACCAGACGTTTCGGGAGCTCAATTTCTAAAAGTTTATCAACCGTGATCTGACGTCCGGTAGCTACCTGCAAAAAGAGCATCTGAGAAATTTGCTCACCCAGGGCTTCAGTTCTTTCGTTTGCCACAGCTTTATCTAAACCCTCATAAGCTTCACGAGTTGCGGGGTCAAGATCCTGAACCGTATAAGTTTGTCCGTTGGCAGTTGCCAAAACAGTCATAGTCTGGGCTTCGGAAGTATTCGTAAATGTTAAAATGGTAACAATTAACCAAAATAAATATGATTTTTTCATTGTTTTTTTCAAATTCAATTGGTCAGATGATGCGAACCGTTTTCCTGCTGCCCATCTTTTCAAAATAATGAATAGATTATCATAAATTTAACAGTTTGGTTTAATCTGCTAAAATCAAGTTGGAGGTTTTAAGAATAAATGTCTGAAATTCGTTTTGCCGGGACGGTAGATCATTTAGCTTTGAAATGTACAGATTTGACGAAATCTATTGAGGAATATAAAAAACTTGGTTTCTCGGTAGAGACCGTTTTTGATGACTGGGCAATGATGCGGGATGGGCTCGGGTTTGGGATCGCATTGCTTCCGCCTGAATCGAAACATCCTCCTCATTTGGGCTTGAAAGTCAAGACGATGGCCGAACTGGAAGCAGCGGCAGAAAAAGAAGGGCGACCGATCAAACCACATCGTGACGGAACCTCTTCGTTCTATACTAAAGGTGTTGACGGGCAGATAGTTGAACTGATTTATTATCCCGAATCAGATGGCAAAGCATAAAAATCGGCTCGATAATTAAAAAAATGTCGAACCCGGAGAGTTGTAATCCAGGTATTAAATAAGAACATTATGTTTATGATATTATATGATAATTTCTTTGAAATATTACGATATTTAACCATCCAAAATATCTGTCATATACAGCA
>JANOEF010000597.1:0-4619 GCA_031413075.1 Acidobacteriota bacterium
TCCTTGGTTCCAGACAGGTAACGGCTGAAAAAGTCAAAATTTTCATCCGCAAAGCGTTTTGAGAGCCGATTAGCCGAACCGTTGAGCACCATCCATCGCATATAGGTTTTCAGATCTTCAAGCGGAGTTTCCGTCAAAACCTTGTCGAGTTCCTGGAAAAATTTGGGTTGACCGACGTTCAAATCCTTGATCGGCTGAATTCCGCGAGCTTTCAGATAGTTAGTCCACGAAAAATTCGGAGTCAATTTAGCCGCCTCTTCGAGCAGCATCTTGTTATAACGCTTGTCGGGGTCACGCAATTCGACCGGTGAGAGGGCAGCATCGGCCAATCGGTTTTGGATCTTCATGACCGATTGAGCATTAGCGGCGGCTTTTTCAGGAGAATCGCCGAGGAGTTTGAACATATTGGTCATATATTGCACAAACTTTTCGCGGGTTTCGATTGATTTTGCATCCTTATTGATATAAAAATCCTTATTTGGCAAGCTCAAACCGCCCTGACTGGTATTAACAATATTCAAGTTACTGTTTTTGGCATCAGGACTCACTCCGAAACCAAAAAACATCCCGGTTCCGGATTGATGAAACTCGGCAACGCCTCTCTGTAATTCCTTGAGGGTTTTGATTTTAGCTACTTTAGCAAAATGCGGTTTGAGGGGGTTAGAATCAGCTTTTTCCATGGCGGGTTCGTCCATACATGAGGCATACAGATCGCCGATGAGTTGCGCATCACTCCCTTTTGGGGCTTTGGTTTTAACCGCATTATCGAGAATATCGCGCAAAATTGCCTGATTATTGTCCGCTAAAATATTAAAAGTTCCCCAACGCGGAAAAGCGGGCGGAATCTGAGTGTTTTTGACCCAGGTTCCATTGGCATATTGGAAAAAATCTTCACAAACATCAGCCGAAGTATCCATCCGACTGGTATCAAAAGCCTTGCTCTGAGCCAAAGTTGCCATTGCCAAAGTCAGCAATAAGCAAAAGCTGATCGCAAGACGGAAAATAGATGAACGCATTTTTAGTTGTCTCCTGAAATGATTTGAAATTAGGTCTAAATTTATTACGAAACAACAAACAAGAAAGTTTATCTCATATTTTCGAAATGACCGGCAAAATATGACCAACCGCAAACCTCCACAAAGTTTATTACAACATCGGGATAAATTTTTCGTTGACGGCTTGCCAGAGTTCTTTGGCTAACTCCTTTCGATTGCTATTCTGAATCGGTTCTTCACCAAAATTGATAATTACTCTGACCTCGCTCAATTGAAAAAAACGCCATAAATGCTGGCCTAAGCTGGTCTCATCCCACCAACAAACGGCATAACTCGGCGGTGGTTCGTCCATCGGGGTTTGATAACTGATCGAAGCATAATGAACCGGGAGATCAGTGTTGGCGGCAAACTCCAAAAACGATGATTTGAACGGCAGCACGACGTCGCCTTTGGTGCTGGTGCCTTCGGGGAAAATTATTACACCTTCGCCTCTTTCCAACGCGTTGAGGACGCTCAAACCGGCTCGTGGGATGTCGCGTTTATTCTGCCGGTTGACATAAATATTGCCGATATTGCGAACCATTTTTCCGGCCATCAACCAGCTTTCGATTTCGCCTTTGGCTACATAGATTCCTTCGACCACGGCCCGGATCGCCGGAATATCGGTATAACTTAAATGATTGCAGACTAAAAAGAACGGTGGATGGGGCGGAACCCCGACAACCTCAATTTTCATATTTGAAAGACGGGCAAACCCCCGCGACCATCCGCGAAAAATAAGTTGCCGCCAATATTGTTGGTTAGGAATAAAAAACGCGCCGATCCACCACACTCCATAAATTCCAAAAGTCATGGCAAAAAAAGAAATAAAACGAATACCCGCCAACAGTTTTTTCATAAGGTAAGCAAATTTTAACGCCAAGTTGTCCGGGATGCCAAGACTCACGAAAGGATTAGTAGAAAAATGAAATTCAGAGTTTGAGCTTCGGAGAGTTCATCGGCCATTAAAGGAGGAGGTAAATTACTGGTTTTTCAAATGTTCCAAAGGCGAAAAAAACATCTGGTAATATCGTTCGGCAATGGTTTCGATATCAAAAATAACAAAAAAATCAATTGTTTTAAACTGCCGGTCAATCGCGGGTTCGCCGCAAATTTTGGCCCCGATTCGTAAGTAAGTGTTAAAAAGCCTCGGCAATTCCGGGCTCTCCGTGACCTCAGGGGTCAGAAAATCCTCCGGACGGCATTGGGCATCAGAGCGGGAATCTACCCGAAAATAAGGGTGTAAAGCATTCATTTCACGTAGTTTCTGAGCGACGCGCTGGCCTTCTGAACAGTCTAAAGTAAAAAGCGAACAACAGCCGAAAAGATACCTTTTACGCATTTTGGTGGCATAAAGGGCTAAACCTTTCCAGAGCAAAAAAAGAACTCTGGTATTACGATGTTCACGGGCGATGCAGGATCGTCCGATTTCGAGTGAATTGCCTAACACCTCGGTCGGCAAATCTTCAACCTTGAACTCGCCCGAAGAATAAAATCCCTGGGCATTTTTGGCCATTTCCAGGGTTCGCAAACGATATGTTCCAACCACTGATTTACTGTCTTTTTCAATCACGATCAAATGATGACAGGTGAGATCAAATTCATCTTCATCGCGTTCGGTCAAAAACGAAGAATCAAGACCCTCATTCAGTTCAAGGTTAAAAACCGAAAATCGAAGACGCAACGCCGCATCAATTTCTTCGGGCGTATGGGCAAACCGTAGAACATAGCGACCTTCGACAATTTCTTCGGTGGGCGGATCAGCCGTCTGAAACGGATAATCAAAAGCCTGCTGAATACCCGTTCCCATTGATTTATGAATTTTCGGGGCTGGCATTGGTTGAATCGGCATTATTTTGAAATCTAACAGCATAGTATCCTGATCATAGTATTTGTATGTTAAATCCCTTTTACCAGTCATTTTATTCTAGCAATTAAATTTTATTGTTCATCTTTTTCGATTTTCTTGAAATTGTAACGTAGTAAAACCCGAATCGGCAAGGTTTTTCCGTTGCGCGAAGCCGGACGCCACTGCATTTTTCGGATAACTTCTTTAACTGATTCATCCAAATCGTAGCCGGCCCAACGGGTTATTTCGAGGCGGGTAATTTGACCGTTTTCATCCAGATCAATTACCGCATCAACGGTCGCCGTGATTTTGTAAAGATTAGCCAGCCGCCGATAGACCGGCACCTGACGCAGAAAGGGGAGCGGCGATTTGAAATTTTTGGCTTCGGGCGAGTTTTCTTCGGGCAATTCTTCAAGTTTTGGCGGCGGAGTTTCTTTAATTTCACTCTCTTTCGCAATTTTTATCTGCTCCGAAATTTCATGGTTCAGTTGATAAAGGGAAATAGAAAGTTTTGTGTCTGCCAATTTTGCGGTTTCAGCTTCAAAATTTTTAAGCGTCCAAAAATTTAAACGCCCGGTTCGCGCGCTTACCAGATAAACAACGATATACGATTCAAAATAGAGAGGTTTGGCAAAGGATGTCCGCCGCTGGTTTTCGACTTTTAAGATGATAAAAAAATCACAGCCAATGGCTTTACCCAACGTTTTGGCTTCTTCGGTAGAAAGATTGTAGAGATTCTCGAACGGTTGACTCTTAATCGCCATTTCGACCAGATCCGCATCCAGGGCATTAAGTTTTTCAGATATCTGAGCCGCGATTAGTTGGGAATTTGGATTTTTCTCCGGAGTGATAACCGCGATCTTTTGCGAGTAAGCATTGATCACTGACCAGTTAATTATGAGCAGCAAAAAACTGACCACTAGCCACCGACTGCTGACCACTTTTCTACTGATGATAAAGTTTTGCAATTTCATGCTTGACCTCGGGCGGAAAACAAACCCGATGAATTTGATAACCGCGCTGCAAACCGCGAACAGCCGCACTGATCTCAGAAATTTCCCGAATTATGGAGCGCGAAAACCCGTCGGCCACATAAATCAGTTTGTCGGGAACGGTTGTTTCGCTGGTATAAAAATAATACGGAACGTCTCCGGCGGTGTCCTCGGCATAATAAAATGCCGGATCAAAGCCGGCTTTTTCAACCGCATCCCGCACTTTGGCTAAAAAGTCCTGCCGCTCATCGTCCGGCATATCGAGGTCAAAAGCCTTAAAAAGTCTTCGGTGCAAAAAACGTTTGGCGAGATCCGACAAAATCTTATCCTCTGAATTTTGCCATTGTTTGATATGAAAAATCATGTCCGAATCGTCCAATTCGAGATGTTCTTTGAGAGTCAATTCTTGACCGCGCAGGATTTTGGCGAACGGGGTCTTTTCGGCATGCCAAACCGGATTCCCCTCAGAAAATAATTGCAGAGCCCTTTTCAAAATCGAGCGTAAAATAGCCTCGGCCGAGCGCAGGGTGCGGTGAAAATAAACCTGTCGAAACATATAATAACGGGCTTGCAGATAATCTTCGACCGCATAGATCCCCCGCGCCGAAACAAACAAGCGGTCATTTGCCTGATCAATTTCGAGCGATTTAATAATCCATTCCAGATCATAAACACCGTATTTGGCACCCGTCATCAAACTGTCGCGCAAAAGATAATCCATCCGATCAACATCGAGTTGCGATG
>JANOEF010000598.1:0-25242 GCA_031413075.1 Acidobacteriota bacterium
AGAGATGATCTTGTATTGATTGATTATTGTTCCTGTTTCCATCTTTATCTCTTAATCCCGGTGATCAGCACCACATCGCTCGATGTTGTTCCGCGGGCGATGGCGATTTGTTTTCCGTCGCGGGAGAAATCGAACGAGCCGATGGAATCGTCGGTGAAGTTTGTGATCTGTTTCGGCGTGCCGCCTTCCAACGGTTTCGACCAGATATTTCCCACGCCGGCTTTATTGACAACGTAGGTGATCGTGCGTCCATCCGGCATCCACCGTAACGTTAACCCTAACGCTTGCGGTGGATCAAGTAACTTTATGGGTGAGCCGCCGTCGGATGAATAGACCGCAATTTTGCCAGGAGATTTTGGATCATCCTTGTAGGAACAGATGAATTGTTTTCCGTCCGGCGAAAAACGGGGAGATGAACACTCTTTTTCAGTCAACTGAACGGGTTGTCCGCCGACCATTGACACTTTCCAGACCCTTACGCTGTTGTTTGACCGGGTCTTAAAAGAGTCATAAATCACCTCCCGCCCATCAGGCGATATGTTGGGACGCAAGTCATCCTCGGTGTTTGTCAACTGGATCGGATTACTACCGTCCGCGTCTACTCTCCAAATTTTACGCGTTCCCGAACGGGACGATGAGAAAACGATATACCGTCCGTCAGGGGAAACGGCAGGACCCCCGATGGAGCCTTTGTTAGAGATCAGTTGTTTTGGGCTCCCTTCTCGCGGATCAGCGAGATACAGGGCAGATCCGCTGTCCGAATTTCGTAGGTAAATCAATTTTCCATCAGGTGTCCATCTCGGTGAATGATTCCGGTCGCTGCCCGTGGTGATCTGTTTTACCGAATTTGGTTCGCTTGTCTGGACTATCGAGATATTGCTCACTCCGGTACGCTGCATCGCTGCCAAAACATTTGAATCCGCGGTTAGACTTATCGAAGAATAGCCGTTTATATCATTCGAGAGCTTTTTGTATTCACCCGCCGGATAAGATATTTGCCATATCTGGTTTGGTTGATCTTCAGACTCACTCGCCAACATCAGTAAGCCCCTGCCATCGGCAAGCCACGTCGGCCTGGCTGTCGAACTAAATTTTTGCGAACCCAACATTGTCACCTCGCCGGTCGCCACCGAAACCGTGGCAACACCCATAGTCTGCGGGTTTTTCGTTCCAATTGACGTGGCGATGGTCTTTCCGTCCGGCGACCATGAAGTGCCGGAATCAGGCTGAAAGAAGAATTCTTCGTCTCGGCGTACCGCGAGTTGACGCGGCTCGGTGCCGTCCGCGTTGGCGATCATTATTTTCTGTTCGTTGTCCTTACTGGTGTAGTAAGCGATCTGTTTCCCGTCCGGCGAAAAACTCACTTTGCCGTAGATACTGTCAAGGATCTTTCGCGGAGTGCCGCCGAGAACGCCAACCTGATACAAGGCTTGGGCTCGCACATTCCAATCAATGACTGAGTAAAACAGGAAGTTACCGTCGGGCGAAAAGGTCAATCCGGTCGTCTCAACCGCAAAGTCGACCGTTACGATCTTTGTGTCGCTGTCGGGAACAGCCACCTGTTTGACCCAAAGACTTCTTTCTTTTTCACCCCAGATCACATAAGCAAGCCACTTGCCGTCCGGCGAAATGGCGGTCGTCCAAACTTTGCCCGAACTGGTAAAACGCGAGGATTTTGACGATTCAAGCGAAATGTTGACGGGCGGACTGCCGAAATACTTGTAACCGAAGAATCCGCCGACGGCGAGCAGTAAAGTGAGCAAACCAGCCGCCAAATATTTAGTTTTCGGATTGCGTGCAACTGTCTGATTGGTGGTGGTTTGGTTGATCTCGTCTAAAGTTGTGGCTTTGAGAATCTGCGTTTTATTCTCATCTTGATTTGGAACGATTGAACGCTCCATCAGATTCTTGAGTTCCAACTCCTGCTTCACATCTTTCAAATCGTTGCCGACATCTTTGATTGTTTGATAACGCGTCTCACGGTCTTTCCGTAAACATTTGCTGATGATTTTTTTGATTTCGGTCGGGACATCAGAATTTAAAGGCTTCGGCTCATCTTTGAGAATCGCTCCAATCATTTCCAAAGCATTTTCACCTTCAAACGGAAGGTGTCCCGCAATCATTTCGTAAAGCACAACCCCGAAACTGAAAATATCCGTCCTCGCATCAACTTCTTTCCCTTTAGCCTGTTCCGGCGACATATAATTTGCTGTTCCGATAATCATTCCGGGGCTGGTGGAAAGATGGGGAGATGGGGACTGGGGGAGATGGGGAGAAAGAGCAAGGGTTGCTTCGTTTTCTCCTAATTCCCCCTTCACCCTTTCACCCTTTCTCCCTTTCTGTTCAGCAAATTTGGCAATTCCGAAGTCCAATATCTTTGCCAAACCGTTTGAGCGAATCATCACATTATCAGGCTTAATATCCCGATGAACAATTCCTGCTGAGTGCGCTTCGTCGAGTGCAGACGCAATTTGAATCGCAATCTCCAACGCCGATTTGTAGTTGAGCGGATTCGCCTTTTTATAATCGTTAAGTGTTTTACCGTCAATAAATTCCGTGGCGATAAAATGCGTTCCGTCCGATTCGCCGATTTCATAGATGGTAATGATATTCGGATGATTAAGAGCCGAAGCAGATTGAGCTTCGCGGACAAAACGACTCATTCGATCTTTATCTTCGGCGAATTCAGGCGGTAGAATTTTCAGCGCCACCTGACGCTTAAGTTTCGTATCCTCTGCCAAAAAGACTTCACCCATTCCGCCTTTGCCGATGGCGGAGATGATTTTGTATTGATTAATAATCGTTCCAGTTTCCATCGTTATCTCAGTTTTTTGACGTTTGAATTATTCATCAAAGAAGTCATTTGCGTGATCGCAATTGCGTTAAGCTGTTGCAGACGAGTGCTTTGCGGTAAATCTTGCTGAATCAGAATCGCGTTGATGCTTTCCATATTCGACAAAATAACCAACTGCTCAATTGTGGCAAAATCTCTGATATTTCCGTCCGCGTTCGGATTTTCGTCACGCCATTGTTTCGCAGTTTTGCCGAATAGAGCCATATTCAAAAGGTCGGCTTCAGTGGCATAAACAAGATTGATTTGTGATTTGGAAAGCTCCGCCGGAATCAGATTTTCTTTAATCGCGTCGGTGTGAATTCGATAGTTGATTTTGGCGAGAGTTCTTTGCAAATTCCATTCGAGATTTAAGCGGCTGTTTTCATCATCTTTAAGCCGTTGGAATTCGGTTATCAGATACAATTTGAATTCCGAGGAGATCCAAGACGCAAATTCAAACGCAATGTCTTTATGAGCGAAAGTTCCGCCGTAGCGTCCTGATTTTGAGATTATGCCGATTGCGTTCGTTGATTCAATCCATCTTTGCGGAGAAAGCACAAAATAATTATTGCCCGCTTCATTTCTAAACCTCTCGAATTCGATAGGTTTAAAATCTGAATTGTTTAATTTCTCCCACAATCCGATAAAATCAATCGTGCTTTTGCTCCGCATCCAATTGTTGATTACCGAAAAGGGCTCAACCGTATTTCTGTATTTGGCAATATCGGTTAATGACATGAAGTCATCTTCACCTCGATTAGAAATCGTAATCTCCCTGCCACGGACCAACATAATTTTACTTTTCGCCATAATTCAATTTCACTTCTTAAACAGAGAGGGGTCGAATTCTACCGCTTTGAAATTTATATATTCTTCTATTCAGGAATCCCAACTTTCCTGGCCAATTCCTTAAATCGCGGGTCGTCTCGCACGAAGTCCCAGGGTTTATTGACCTTTAAGCCTAACAAAAACTTGTCACGCTCGTCATACGCTTTGTTCAGATATTCGATCGTCTTTTCTTTGTCTTTGCTCCAGGCATATGCGTAGGCATAATCCATTGCCGCAACATATCCGTTGGGGTCTTTCGCTTGTTTGGTATTCAGATCTTCGAGGCTTATTTCCCCACGCATCCGCTCGTAGCCATCCCAACCGCTTTTTTTTAAGGCTTCTTTCAACCTGGCAATATCTTCGGGTTTAGAGTCTTGGTTTGCCTTCAAACTTAGCAGGTATTCTTCGACAGCCTGATCATATTTGCCTTGAGCGACATAAATATCTTCGTTGAGAAGATAAAAATTGAGGTCATTGGGAAACAGCTCATTGAACCTCCTGCTTTGTAAAAATGCTTCGTCAAATCGTCCGGCATTTACCAGACAAATCACCGTCCACCGATTGATTGAAGTCGAAAACGGATCGAGTTCGATAGCTTTCTTTATTTCTCTGATTGCTTCGTCGTATCTGCTCCCGGTAGTTAATATTTGGGCATAAACACCATGAGCCGTCGCGTAATTCGGATTGAGTTCAATCGCCCGTTTGATCGATTTTTCCGCACCTGCAAAATCATATTCATAATAAAATAGATAGATTGCCAATGATGCATGGGCTTCCGCCAGATTCGGGTCAAGTTCTAGTGCCTTGAGTGCCGCTATCTTCGCTTGAGGCAAATATTCTTTCGATCTGAAATCACCGTAGTCTGGGAACACAGAATATGTATCGGCTAAACCGCTGTAAGCAAGGGCGTAGTTCGAATCTTTCTCGATGGCTTGCTTGAAAAACACGATCGCCTTTTCCAATTCAGGTATTACCCGTTTGTTCCAATGGAAACGACCTTGCAGATAAAGTTGGTAGGCTTCGTTGTTGTCGGTTTGTTTTTTCGCCAGCTTTTGCTCGCTTTCGCCCGATAGTTTGAGTTGCAGTTTGCTCACGATCTCGGCGACCATCTCGCGTTGGGTGGTCAAGATTTGTGAAAGTTTCCGTTCATATTGTTCGCCCCACAGTGATTTGCCGTTTCGCGTATCAACCAGATTAACGCTGATGGTCAGATTCTCGCCGCGTTGCGTGATGCGCCCGGTCATTACCGAATCAACTCCCAATTCCTTGGCGATAACTTGCGGATCGGTTTCCTTGCCTTTGTAACGAAAGGCCGAACTCGTCGGACTGACTTTCAAGTCGGGAATCTGCGAAAGGCGATAGATTACCGATTCCGCCAAACCGTCGGACAAATACTCCGTGTCAGCATCGGAATTCTTGTTCTCAAACGGCATCACGGCGATTGAATTGATTTGATTGGTTGTTGGAGAAAGATATTTGTAACCGAAGAATCCGCCGATTGCGAGAATCAGAGTTAACAAGGCGGCGGCGAAATATTTGGTGTTGGGATTGCTTACTACCGTCTGATTGGTTTTAGCTTGATTGATTTCGTCTAAAGTTGTCGCCTGTAGGATCTGAGTCTTATTCGCATCCTGATTGGGAAAAATCGAACGTTCCATCAGATTTTGAATTTCAAGGCTCTGTTTCGCATCTTTCAAATCTATCAACAAATCTTTCGCGGTTTGATAACGCTCTTCGCGGTCTTTGCGTAATGTTTTGTTGACGATTCGTTCAATCTCGCTCGGAACTTCGGGTAAGAATTGGCTAATCGGTTTCGGTTCATCTTTTAGAATCGAACTGATACTTTCCAAAGCCGTTTCGCCTTCAAAGGCTCGTTTGCCCGTCAGTATTTCGTAAAAGACAATCCCGAAACTGAAAATATCCGAACGCGCGTCAATTTCTTTTCCCTTCGCTTGTTCCGGCGACATATAATTCGCCGTGCCGATGACCATCCCGGGATTTGTGGACGCGGCGACGCGGGGAAGGGGAGACGCGGCGATTAAAGTCTTGTCGTCCTCGCCGTGTCTCGCCGTCTCCGTGTCTCCCTGTCGATCGGTTAACTTGGCGATTCCAAAATCTAAAATCTTCGCCAACCCATCTTGGCGAATCATCACGTTATCGGGCTTGATGTCGCGGTGAACAATTCCCGCCGAATGGGCGGTTTGCAGAGCTGAAGCGATTTGCGTAGCGATATCTAAAACGGTTTTTAGTGATACATCATTGCCTTTCAAATGCTTCGATAGAGTTTCGCCTTCGATAAATTCGGTCGCAATAAAATGCGTTCCGTTCGATTCGCCAATCTCGTGAATCGTGATGATATTCGGATGGTTTAGTGCCGACGCAGACTTCGCTTCACGCACAAAACGGCTCATTCTGTCGGCATTTTCCGCAAATTCGGGCGGGAGAATCTTCAACGCGACTTTGCGGTCTAACTTCGTATCCTCAGCCAAAAACACCTCACCCATTCCGCCTTTGCCAATTGCAGAGATGATTTTGTATTGATTGATTATTGTTCCCGTTTTCATCTTTATTTTTTGATGTTACTGATTAACACGACATCAGTGGTGCGTGTTCCGCGGTTGAGGACAAGCTGTTTTCCGTCGCGGGAAATATCGAATTCATAAATTAGTTCGCTCGTGAAATTGGTTAACTGTTTTGGTGTGCCGCCGCCAACCGGCTGCGTCCAGATATTTCCCACACCGCCTTTAGAATCCGCATAGGCTATCGATTGCCCGTCAGGTGTCCAACGCAAGCTCGTTCCGATGGTTTTAGGGGCTGGGAAAGTCTTTATCGGCGAGCCGCCTGTGGACGGAAAAATCGCGATCTTCGGTCCGCCTTCGGCATCGTCGAACAGGAGACAAACGAATTGTTTCCCATCGGGCGAGAATCTGGGTGAAGTGGATTGCTTGTCGGTTAACTGAACCGGCTCGCCGCCCTCTATCGAAACCTTCCAAACAGTCTGTTTGTTCAAATTCCTGAGAAAGATAATCTCCCCCCCGTCGGGTGAGAAACTGCCCGGCTTATCGGCACCAGCTACGAGCTGCTTGGGGTTGCTGCCGTCAATGCCGATTCTCCAGACCGAATTCGTCCCGCTTCGATCAGAGCGGAAAACTATGTATCTTTCATCCGGCGAAACCTCTGGAAAATCGTTTTTTCCTGCGTCAGCGGTCAACTGCCTCGGACTTCCGCTGTTCGGATCAACCATGAAAAGATCAGAGGCTCCTGCGGAAGCTCTTGTAAAGACCATTTTGCCGGACGTGGTCCACGTTGGTTGAACATTCAGGTCGCTGCCCGATGTGACCTGCTTCGCCCGCCCGCCGTCTGCGATAGAGGCTATCCAAACGTGAGCGATTTGATCACCCTGCACCGTTGCCAGAGCATTTGAGTCGGCGGTGAGACTGATCGAAAAACGAGTGATCATATCATTAGTGATCTGTTTTGCTTCACCTGATGGATAAGAAATTTGCCAGAGACTCTTCACTTGAGTCTCGGTCTCCCTCGCGTGGATCAAGACGCTTTTGCCGTCCGCAAGCCAGGTTACATCGCCGGTAAAGCTAAATTTTTGAGAACTAAACTGAATAATTTCGCCGGTCGAGATCGCGACTGTCGCCACGCTCATACTCTGAGGAACAATTGTTCCAATTGTAGTCGCAATAGTTTTTCCGTCCGGCGACCAAGCGGGTCCCTGCAGACCGGAGACGAAAGATTCATTTCCTTTCCGCACCGCGAGCAGACGCTTTTCCGTCCCGTCGGCATTGGCGATCATCAATCTGTCTTCATCATCCACATAACTGATGTATGAGATCTGTTTTCCATCAGGCGAAAAACTTACCTTACCCCAGATTCCGTCGACCACCTTTCTGGCAGTTCCGCCGAGCACGGGAACTTGAAAAAGAGAGCCGTTCACATTCCCTTTGCCGCTGTCAGTGTAGTAAAGGTAATTGCCGTCAGGCGAAAAAGACATCCCGCCATAAATGGTCTCCGATGGAGGAGCGATCTGGGTGTTGCTGTCCGGTATGGCTACTTGTTTGAGCCACAGACTTTGCTGTTCTCCTTCGACGACCGTATAAACAAGCCACTTTCCGTCGGGTGAAATAGCGATGAAGTTTCCGACCTTGCCCGAATTCGTTAAGCGGGTAAACTTTGCCGATTCCAAGGAAACTTTGATCGGCTGACTGCCGAAATACTTGTAGCCCAAGAACCCGCCGACTGCGAGAAGCAGAGTCAATAATCCGGCGGCAAAATATTTTGTTTTGGACTTACCTGGAACTGTTTGATTCGTAGTCGTTTGGTTGATTTCGTCTAAAGTCGTTGACTGGAGAATCTGTGTTTTGTTCGCATCCTGAGTCGGAACGATTGAACGCTCCGACTTGTCTT
This sequence comes from Acidobacteriota bacterium, assembly GCA_031413075.1. Classification (GTDB taxonomy): domain Bacteria; phylum Acidobacteriota; class Blastocatellia; order Pyrinomonadales; family Pyrinomonadaceae; genus JAIBCC01. Next base: position 8,078 of record JANOEF010000598.1, read on the forward strand.
GAAACTCCAAATCCTGCTTTACATCTTTGAGATCGATCATGACGTCTTTGATAGTTTGATAACGCTCATCCCGGTTCTTTCGCAGACATTTGCTGATGATTTTTGTGATTTCCGTTGGCACCTCGGAACTCAAAGGTTTGGGTTGATCTTTGAGAATTGCTCCGATCATTTCCAACGCATTTTCACCTTCAAACGGAAGACCTCCGGCAATCATCTCGTAAAGGACAACGCCGAAACTGAAAATATCCGTCCTCGTATCAATTGCTTTTCCTTTCGCCTGCTCCGGCGACATGTAGTTCGCCGTGCCGATAATCATTCCGGGGGAAGTTGATGGCGACGCGGGGACTCGGGGAATGGGCGACGCGGCGACTAAGGTGTTGTCTTCCTCCCCCTGTCTCCGCGTCTCCGCGTCTCCGCGTCCCGAAAGTTTGGCAATCCCAAAGTCTAAAATCTTCGCCAATCCATTCGCCCGAATCATCACGTTGTCAGGCTTAATATCTCGATGAACTATTCCCGCCTGATGAGCTTCGTCCAACGCAGATGCAACTTGAATCGCAATTTCTAAAGCCGATTTATAGTTCAACGGATTAACCGTTTTGTAGTCGTTCAAAGTCTTGCCGTCAATAAATTCCGTCGCAATAAAATGCGTTCCATCAGATTCACCGATCTCGTGAATGGTAATAATATTCGGATGATTTAGTGCCGAAGCCGATTGAGCTTCACGAACGAACCGGCTCATCCGGTCTTTGTCCGCGGCAAATTCAGACGGCAAAATCTTCAAGGCAACCTGACGTTTCAGCTTCGTATCCTGAGCCAAAAACACTTCGCCCATTCCACCTTTTCCAATCGCGGAGATGATTTTGTATTGATTGATGATTGTGCCTGTTTCCATCTTTATTTTTCTATCCCGGTAGCTTCATCGGTTTCAGTAAATTCTCGTATCGCGGGTCGTCGCGGAGGACATAAGCTCATTGATTCGTCGTCGTATTTTCTCACATATTCGTTTTTTCGTTTCAAAACATTCGATTCCGACTTATCGCAGAGCCCTTACTCACGTGCGGGCTACGGACACGTGGGGTACGGACACGTCATTTCCTTCACCCGCTGATCAGGACAAAGTCTCTGGTCGTGGAGTCGTGGAGTCGCGCGGTTCGAAGCGAATTGGCTATCACATTACCGTCCGGCAACCACGACTAAAATCTTTATCTGCCGATTATAGATGAAAATCTGTAAAAATAGACAGTTTTTTCTATAGATGGTTAAAGCGACGCAGCTCTTTGTCCGCCTAGGGCAAACGCCTTAAATGTTTCTTAGCGTCGAAGGCGGCGCTGCCGAATGAAAATTCAGCTCAATTTTCGGTCTCAGCAGTTCCGGCTCATCGCTTCGCTTGAGGCGGGGCAGGCTGGCAGCCTGCGCTCCCGGCGCACGCCATTGTTAATTTTGCATTGGTGCTTAGTATGCCGGTCCAAATAAGACGGCATTCATAAACAAAAACTGCGTCGCTTCGGTGTAGGCGCGATAATTCGGGTCCTCGGCAAACGCGATAAGGTGACCTTGTCCGAGTGGCTGATGAATCAGATACGCTTTGTTGGGAAGCTGATTGGCCGATTCGGGCCACACGATTCCGCTGGCCAACAGACGCTCTTTTGGTGCGTAGATCCCGATGTTACGGCCGCGATCGAGTTTGATCGGTGTGAAAATTCGGGTTCCTTCGACGACCGCCTGAATCTCGCCGTCCGTGCCTGACGCCAGCCAATGCTCCGCATCCAATTGCACACGTAAAATGGCGCCCGGCGTTAATTCCGGCACCTCACGGACGGGCTGAATAGCCTGTTCATATTCGAATGTTTTGCGCGCGGTTTCAGGTTTTGCGGGGGTGTCAGATTCAGGCGAGCCGTCCCGCAACTCTGTCCGGGTATCCAGCAGTCCGGTTGTCTCGCGGGCCGCCCAACGCGAGGCTTCAGCCAGGGTGATCAGGGTCCCACCGGCACTGATCCAATCTTTCAGTTTGCGCAAGGCTTCGCCGCTCAAGGCGGTGCCGTAATTGCCTGACGGCAAAATCATGACATCAAAATTCCGCAGATCCACCCGTCCCAGCGATCCCACCCGAACCACGCTGACGGGCTGCTGATATCGTCGTTCCAGCACGTAGCGTGCCCATCCGGCGGATAAACTGCCGGTCGGCGCATCCCAGGCCAGCAACACGCGCGGAGCTTTTAAGGTGACAGTTTGATTGCTGCCCGGAGACACACCTTCCTCGACAAACGCCGTATCGAGCTTCACGACTTCGGCTTGATGTTTCGCCGCAATGGCGTTGAGTTTCGCGGCGTAATCAGCACTGTTGCCTGATTTGCGAACGAGCGCAGTCCCTTTGTCATACTTGCGCCCGGCGACGGTGAACGGCGCCCGAAGATACTGGACCCGCAGGCCGGCATTCATCGCTTCGACGATCGTGGCAGCCGTCGTCGCATTCCAGGGCAGCAAATATCCGACGACGGCATCGGGCATCGGGGCGTTCGTTGCCGAAAAGGCGGCGGTGGAGGTTTTTGAGGTGATTGGCTTTTCAACGGCAATACATTCGACGTCGTGCAGCAGAGGCAGATTCCACGCGGTCGTGTCGTAGATCTGATCAGGCAAACGCTTCTTGCGCCGCTCTTCCTGTCGCTTGACGAACTCCGCATTCATCGCAACTTGCGGGTCAAGCAAATTTCGCACGAGCGCGCCGGCAGGCTGAGGCAGCGGCACAACGAAGGTGCCTGCCGGAAAGGTGCGTTCGTTCGATTTGATCGGCTCATCCGCGCGTTGCACCAGCACTCCGTTTTTTTGCAGCGTCCGAACCAATCGCCAGGTTTGGCCGGGGTCATGGCCGACAGGCAGCAGATAGGCTTTGGTAGTACCTTCACCCGCTGTTTTGCGAAACGCGGCAAATTCGCGCAACAGTTTTCGCGGTTGCGGGCAGCGGTCGCGGCAGTCGAGATCGCACTGGTAAAATGCTGCACCGCGCCATCGAGATACGTCAAAATCGTTTCGTCCCGACGCCGGTAGCTGAGCCCGCGAGCCGAAGCCATTTCAAAGGTCATTCCGATCGCGCCCTGCGATGACGGCCATGAAACGCCGTAGCCGGGATAGAACGCGTCAAAAACTTCGCGATTGAAATAGGCGAACCCGCGTTCATCAAAACGTGCCGCGGTAGCTTTGCCAAAGATCGGATACCAGTCAACCTGTGATTTACTTAAATAAGGATTTCCCGGTTCGGCCGCCGGCGGAAAATAATAGGTCGAATCACCGCCCATCTCATGCAGATCAACGGCAACCTGGGCCGGCCAATCCAACATCAGCTTCACGCGCCCCTCACTTTCGGGTTGTGTTTGGGCAAACCAATCGCGGTTCAAATCAAATAAATAATGATTCGACCGCCCGCCCGGCCACGGTTCGTCGTGTTCTGCAGCGGCTGGATCCGGGTCGGGCTGCGCCGCGCGTCCCAGCAAATTCTGAAAGACGAAACGAGCGCGTCCGTCCGGATTTTGCATCGGATCGATCATCACAATTGTGTCGCGCAGGATTGCCTCGACAGTGGCATCGCCTTGAGCCGCCAGCAAATGATACGCTTCGGCCATCGCCGCTTCGCCGGATGAGATTTCGTTGCCGTGCACGCCGTGCATCAAGGCGACGAGGACCGGCAACTCTTTGACGAGCCGTTCCGTTTCGGCATTAGAAAGACTGGACGGATTTGCAAGACGATTGAGACCCGCTTTAATCTCATCCAGCCGCCGGATGCGATCCGGGGTAGCGACGATCAACGCGTGGAGCGGGCGTCCTTCCCACGACTCAGCGTATTTGATAAGCCGCGTTCGCTCGGGCGCCGCTTGCGATAGTGCTCGCAAATATTGTGTGATGGTTTCGGGCGACGAAATATGTTCACCAAAATCATATCCGGTCAACTGTTTGAGTGTCGGGATTCGCGAATCGTAGCGCGTGCCGGGGGCGAACTCCAATTTTTGCGCAAATGATGAAAGCGCCAGTAACACTATCAACGCAATCAACTTTAGAAACGAAGGCAGGTTTTTCATAATTTTTTTGTAACTGATTAGGCGATTGGAAGTTTGCACTTGAAAACTCCCCTCCTCAGACGAGGAGGGGAAAGCCCATGAGGGCTGGGGTGGTTGATTCAACTTTCGCAACTGAGAAATTAAACAGGCGACTACCACCCCGTCGCTAACGCGCCACCCCTCCTCAGCACAGGAGGGGAGTTTTCGAGTCGAGTTTTTGAAAGACCTAATCAATTACGTTTTTTTTATTCTTTATCCGTATTTTCAAGATTTCTTCGGTAGCGGCGTGCAGCTTATCCTGCAACCGATCTGGTTGAAATAATTCGTTCCTTTTGGATGGAGGATCCATAAATGACGGAACGGTTGACTATTTATCGAAGTTGCCGGCCGATGTCCACTTCTTGTATTGAAGGAACACCATCAATTCGCCTGATATTGCCGGACGTTCGATCAAATGAACGATCTTGGCCAAGTGTGGCGGCAGTTCGAAGTTCTCTTCGTTCACGTGTGGCCCCTTGCCGCCAACCTTTGAATCGTAATCCAAGCGCCAACGCTGTCTGGAACTGACAGACCAACCAACGATGAGTCCTTCATTCTGGCGAGTCGTGCCCCAGTAGGGATGAAGTTTCTGGCCGCGGACAACTCCAAGGTTACGCTCAGCGCAACGGATCGCATCCGGAATCGTATAATGTCTCATCGGGCAAACTCGCTCATTACTAATATTGATCTCAGACATCATTCCTCCCTAGCCACCAAGGCCGATTAAGATGGAAATAAACCACCACGATTCTCTGCAATAGTCATTATAATTGGATTGATTATATGACAAATTCCGGCTTTTTCAACCAGGTTTTTTAACCTTTTAACTTTTCTGCCCAACCTCGGACAAGGGTAGCCGATCCGCCCAGCTATTGAATCGCAATTATATTCGGAAAGTTGCGGAAACTTAAACGGACTCTCATAGCCTCATTGGGTCTGGTGCGCGGAGTTGAGCCCTTACTGACGTGCGGGCTACTGACACCGAGTCTCGTTGTTCCACCAATCTGACGCTCTGGGTTGAGTTCTTACTCACGTGCGGGCTACCGACACCTCGCCGTCAAGCGGCCGCGCCGGGTTGTGTGCCTGTGTCTGTATCGTCATTTCTTCGCCTCCGGCGCCCAGTTCGTCACAACGGTGAATTGCAGACTCGCGGCCTCCTCCGGCGTCGTGACGAAGAGGAAGCGATCTCCCGCCGCCGTCACCGCATAGCCGCGCGCACCAGCCCGCGCTGGGGCGAGATCGAAGAGCGCCCGGGGCGAAGTCGCCTCGAAGCTGCCGCCCGGCTTCACCTCGACCGCCATCAGCTTCCCGTCAGCGGAAATGTAGTACAACTCCTTGCCATCGCTCCGCCAAGCCGACGAACTTCCGCCATTGGTCGAGATCTGCCACTTGCCCCCCGCCGCGGGAAAGGTCTGCACGTACAGCTCGTTCCTGCTCTGATCGTTCGAGGTGTATGCGATCCAGCGCCCGTCGGGCGAGAAACGCCCCTGGGTCTCGACGAACGGCGTCTGCAAAAACAGCGCGGGCTGGCGGTCGCCTGCCAGCGGCAGCAACCACAAATCCGGTTTCGTTTTCGGATCATCCCCGAGAGTAAAGGAGGAAGCGGCCATCCGGAGACCAACTGTCGGGCGAGATGCCAACATCTGCTTTGAGCAGCAACTCCTCCGGCCCGACGCCGCTCGCCAGCTTTTGATAGAGTTGCCAGGCCCCGTCGCGAGTGGCGCGCCAGGCGATGTGGCTGCCATCGGGCGACCAGACCGGATTGTGATCCTCGCCCGGATCGAAGGTCAGCCGCGAACTGACGCCACGCGCGAGGTCTATCACGTAAATGTCCACGTTGCCGGTCTTCGGATCACGCCGCACCACCGCGACCCGCTTCCCGTCGGGCGACAACCGGGGATTTACATAACCGCCTGTTGGCCCGACCGTGCCGAGCGGTTTGCCTGTGCGATCCAGCCAGGTCAGTTGCCGACTGTCGGTGAGAGCGTTCGGATCGTAGACCAGGCTGCCGTTGTCGGAAACGGAAAAGTTCCCTCTTGCCTTGTCCGCGACCACGAAAGGCTCGCCCGTTAGTTTCAGGCTGTCAGCATCGAAGGATGCGGCGAGCAAGGCTCCGGCGCGCACAAAAAACAAATGGCCGTTGGCATAGCGCGCCTGTGAATCCGCCGCCAGCAGGAGCGTCGTCTCCTGGCGGTCGAGCGCGGCGAGATGAATTTCCGCCGCCCCCTGTGCGGGCCTCCTGAGAACGAAGAAGTGGCGACCATCAGGTAAAAAGACCGGTAAGCCGTAAAGCCCCGGCGAGTCTGAGCGCAGCACCAGCACCGGCTCACCGCCCGTCGCCGGGACGCGATAAATGCCTGTGCGGCCCCCAAAGTTTGCGAAGAGAATGACCCCGTCGCGATTCCACGTGCCGGAGACTGCCTCGCTGACGTCTTCCAACTTGCACAGGGTTTGGGGGGCACCGCCCGCCAGATCGAGCTTCCGGAGTTCACCCCCGGCAGCGAAGACGAGCGAGCGGCTGTCCGGTGACCAAAAAGGAGCGCCTGAAACGCCCTCAGTGCCGACCAGGGGTTGCGCCGTAAGCGAACCCAGCGGACGCAGCCAGAGACTGAGCTTGCCTTCCACATCCGCAACGAAAACCAGATGGCGGCCATCGGGGGAAAGCGCCGGCGCCAAGATGAACGTAGCCTTCTCCGGCGCGGCGATGGTAAAGCTCACGGAGTCCGGCGCAGCGGGCGGCGACTGGCGCAAATACTTCACGGCGAAGGGCAACGAGAGCAGTGAGACCAGCAGCAAGATCGCTGCGACCGCCATCCACAGCCGCACATTGCGGAACCACCGCGCCGTGCTTGCGGGCACACTTTCCGTCGCCGCTGCGACCGCGATCCCGGTTTCCAAGCGCGCGCCGGAAGTCATGATCAATGTGCTCAGCGCAAAGCCAAGATCGTGCGCCGAGTGAAAGCGGTGCTCCGGTTTCTTTTCCAGACACCGCCGCATTATCTTTTCAAACGACGCCGGGACCCGGCGGTCTTCGTCATCAAACTCAGGCACGTCCTCCTTGAGGATCGAGTTCATCGTTTCGACGACCGAATCGCCCTGAAATGCCCGATTACCCGTCAGCATCTCATACAAGATCACGCCAAAGCTGAATATGTCGGAGCGGTGATCGACCGCATGGCCGCGAACCTGCTCCGGTGACATATACCCGACCGTGCCCATCACTACGCCGGGACTTGTCAGTGCTTTCCTTGTCGCATCCTCCGAGCCGTGTATATCGGTCTTAGTCTCCCGCAATTTCGCTAAGCCGAAATCGAGGATCTTGACACGGTCGTCTTTGGTGATGAAAAGGTTTTCGGGTTTGAGGTCGCGATGAACGATCCCTTTTTCGTGGGCTGCCGACAAACCGCTGACGATCTGCTGGGCGTACTCCGTGACTTTCCGAAAGGGAATCGGACCTTCATCGAGGCGTTGTCTGAGTTCCTCTCCTTCGAGGAGTTCGGAGACCACATATAAAATCCCGTCCTGAGTATCGACGTCAAAGATCGCGATGATATTCGTATGATTGAGCGCACCGGCCGCTTGCGCTTCCTGCTCAAAACGAGCAACCCGGTCCTTGTCCGCTGAAAAGTCCGCGGGAAGAACCTTGATCGCGACGTCACGCCCGATCTTCGGGTCGCTCGCCCGGTAAACCTCACCCATTCCGCCGACGCCGATCAGCGAGCGGATCTCGTATCTTCCTAGTTTGGTGCCTGCAATTAATGTCATTTTTTGAACTCCGCCATCCAGTTCAGCACGACCGTAAACGGTGCAAGATCCGCATCCGCTAAACTTCTTTCGCTTTTAAGTGGCAAGTGGCAACCAATCAGCACGACCGTAAACGGTGCAAGATCCGCATCCGCGGCCTTCGTGACAAAGAGAAATCGCTGGCCGTCACCGGTCATCGACCAGGCACGTGTCATATCGGCCCGGAAAGGGCCGACATCAAAGAGCTCTTTCGGCACTCCGGCTGTTATCTTCGGGCCAAGCGTGACGTCCACCTCCATCATCTTGCCTTTGCCATCGAAGTAATAGAGCCCGCGACCATCGCGCCGCCAGGTCGGCATCACACCACCGCCGCTTGAGATCGGCCACTTGGCACCGGACGCTGGCTCACCCGGCACAAATGCCTGGATATAGATCTCGGAACGCCCTGTTTCATTTGAGGAATACGCAAGCCACTTGCCGTCAGGGGAAAAGCCACGCCAAGATGACTCTTCGAACTGCGTGCTCAACCACGGATAGGGTTTACGCTCGCCCTCGATCGGAAGTATCCATAGGTCAGTGCCTTTCTTTGGATCATACTCACGATAAAGCACAAAGCGGCCATCCGGCGACCAATGCATTGGATATTTCGCATTGTCGGATTCGAACAGCAACTCATCCTGGCCGGAACCGATTGCAGCCTTCATGTATAGACCTGACTTCCTGGTCCGATCTGAGATCCATACAATACGATCTCCGTTCGGCGACCAGGTGGGAAAGCTATCCTCGGCCGGGTCAACCGTAAAGCGAGTCTCGGTACCTCGCGCCAGGTCGAACAGCCAGATGTCCTGCTTTCTTGTGGACACATCGGATCGGGTGGCAGCTATCTGTTTGTCATCAGGTGAAATATCGCGAAGACCGTAGGTACCAACCAGGCCCACCGTTCCCAGTGTTTTGCCCGTACGGTCAACCCACGTGAGCCTTTGATCGGGGGTCCCTGCAGAGAAGATCATGACGTTTTCAGTTACCGCGATGCCTGCACCGAACGACAATAATTGGTCCGCCAGACGCACCTTTTCTCCCTTTGGCTGGTAGTTCAAAAAGTCGAACGGCTGAGCGAGCAGTTCTCCATCCAGAACAAAAAGCAGATAACCCGCTCCCGGCGTTTCAGGGTCTGCGACCGCTTCTACCGCTTGAGCTCTTCCGTTCGTTGACAAGATCTGTTTTGCGTCTCCTCCATCGAGCGAGGACAAATAGATGCCCTGTTTATTCGGATCCTTATTTTCAACGGAGTAAAAGAAGTGACGGCCATCCGGCAAGAAGGCCGGAAACGAATGACTAACTTCGCCTTGAGCCTCATCAACCGTGGTGATATCAGCAGGCGATCCACCAGCCGCGGAAATACGATTGATACCCTTGCCTTGCGACCCGAAGATTATCGTCCCGTCTTGATTCCAGTCGCCGATAAGGCCTATTGCAGGCCCCGGGCCAAGAGTAGTTGCCGATCCGCCGGAAAGAGAGATCTTGTTGAGTTTTCCCCCTGAGGCAAACGCAATGAACTGACTATCTTGGGACCAGATCAGCCCTTCAACGTTCTCCGTTCCGGCAAGCGGTTTAGCCGCTGATGACGCAAGCGGCCTTAACCAGATCTGTCGCTGGTCCGCGACGGTAGCGATAAAGGCCAACGTACGGTTGTCCGGTGACAGCCTGGGATAGACGAAGCTAGTCGCTTTCTCGGGCGGGTTCACGAACAAACGAACCGGTCTCGCCACACTAACTGGCCGCCGAAAATGCATCACGCCGAGAACCGCACAGCCGATCAACAGCAGCAATGTCGCTACCGCTAACGCCCTCATAAGCCACCGCGATCTCTCAGTCTGGGGACCGATCGCACTCACCGTCGTTGCCATATTGCTACCGGACGAACTTGTCGGAGCAGAAAGCGACTCAAGTGCAAAACCAAGATCAGCCGTTGACTGAAATCTGCGTTCCGGCTTTTTCTCCAGACATCGTCTGACGATCCTCTCAAGCGACGGGCTGATGTTCGGGTTCGATTCCGTCATCTCAGGCGGCTCTTCTTTGACGATCGCCGACATCGTCTCAGCCATCGACTCTTCCTGAAACGCCCTCTTTCCCGTAATCATTTCGTAAAGAATTATCCCGAACGAAAAGATGTCCGAACGATGATCTGTTTTGTGTCCGCGCACTTGTTCGGGTGACATATACCCGACGGTTCCCATGACCATTCCGGGAGCGGTTAATCGCGACGCGGGGACGCGGGGAAGGGGCGACGCGGCGATCAGAGTGTTGTCTTCTTCTCCGCGTCCCTGTGTCTCCGCGTCTCCGCGTCCTTTCTCCGACAGCTTAGCCAGTCCAAAGTCGAGGATTTTTACGCGGTCGTCTTTTGTAATGAACAGGTTCTCCGGCTTCAGATCGCGGTGAACGATACCTTTCTCATGTGCCGCCGACAATCCGCTGACGATCTGCTGCGCGTACTCGGTGACCTTTCGCAACGGAATCAGACCTTCATCGAGACGCTGACGCAGCTCCTCACCTTCGAGAAGTTCGGACACAACATACAAAACATCGTTCTGTGTGTCGACATCGTAGACAGCAATGATGTTCGGATGATTCAGCGCACCGGCTGCCTGAGCCTCCTGCTCAAAACGCGCGACTCGGTCTTTGTCAGCCGAAAAGTCAGCCGGCAGGACCTTGATCGCCACATCGCGCCCGATCTTCGGGTCGCTTGCACGGTAAACCTCACCCATTCCGCCTACGCCGATGAGCGAGCGGATCTCGTATCTTCCTAGTTCTGTTCCGGATTGTAAGGTCATATCTATTTCTTCAGCGTCGAGGTCCAGTTCAGGATCACGGTAAACGGGGCCTCCTTGCCTGTCTCAATGGGTGAGTTGATCAGGAACCGTTGGCCGTCAGCCGTGACGTCGTATCGATTAGGGGCATTAAAGCTCAAAACGTCGGTTTGAAACAAAGGGGTTGCCGTTCCATATACAAACGGCTCGCCGGGCTTTACGCCTACCACCATTAGTTTTCTGTCGGGGGCAATGTAATAGAGTTCCTTGCCATCGCGCCGCCAGTGCGGCTGTGAACCGCCGCCGTTAGAGATCTGCCATTTTCCGCCTGCGGGCGGGAAGCTCTGGACGTAAACCTCCTCCCGGCCGCTCTCGTTTGACACATAGGCAAAGAAACGTCCGTCGGGCGAAAAATGCCCGCGCGATTCCGAAAACTCAGACTGCAGCAAAGGATAGGGTTTTGCGTCTCCGCCGAGAAGCAATACCCAGATGTCGTCGCCCGTTTTCTCACCAGGACCCGCATAAAGAATATTTTTGCCGTCGGGCGACCAATCAATCCCAGCAGTGTTTGAAACCCTAACGGAATCGCTTAGCAGCTCCTCATTTCCCGCACCGCTGGCTATCTTTCGATAGATCTTACTTATCTCACCGTCTCTGCGCGAGGTGAAAATGATCTGGCTGCCATCCGATGACCATGCCGGATCATCTTCGGCGGAAGCATTGAACGTAAATCGCGTCGGAAGCCCTCGCTCAAGGTCGATCACCCAAATATCAGAGTTGCCATCAACGGTCCTCTGTGTAGCGGCCCTCTTGCCGTCAGGTGAAAGAACTACGTCTGAGTAACGCCCCGGTGGGCCAACCTTGGAGATCTCCTTTCCCTCCCGGTCAAACCACGTCAGCTGCCGGTCTCCGTTGATCACCGGCTTATGGACCAATGTCCCGTTATCGGAAACAGAGAATTGCCCGACGTTTTCGACGACGGCGACCGGATCGCCGGTGAACTGGAGGCTTGAGGCATCAAACGGCTGTGCCATTAGCGTCGTGTCGCGGGCAAACAGCAGATATCCCGTCGCAATGTAGGAAACTTCAAAAGAATTCTTGAATAACGGCTTGCGCTCTTTCCCGTCTACGGACGCGATAAATATCTCCGGTGGATCGGTCGGGCTGCTAGTGATGCTCCGATAAAAAAAGTGACGCCCGTTCGGCAGAAAGCGGGGGGAAGAATGTTGCCCTTCCTTTCGTGATTCATCAAGCGGCAGCAGTTCCGAAGCCTCGCCGCCTGCTGCCGATACACGACGAATGCCGCTTTCCGCTCCACCAAAAACGATCACGCCATCGCGGCTCCACGCGCCGGTGAAACCTCTGGGGGCATTGCAGATCACTTGCGCCGGCCCGCCGCTGATGTCGACCTTTTTTAGTTTGTCATTCGTAAAAAATGCTATTGTTCGGCTGTCAGGTGACCAAAACGGTGTCTGAACATCGTCGGTCCCGTTAAGGCGTTGCTCCGCGGGCGACCCAAGTTCACGAATGTAGAGGTGCCTCTTGCCGTCAACCGACGTTATAAACGCAATCGTGCGGCCATCAGGAGAAATGATCGGGTTTCTAGTATTACCGCCGGATTCGGAGGGAGGTATAACAAAGCTCACCGGGCGCAGATCCGGCACCGGCCGCCGAATATACATCACGGCGAGTACCACGCAGCCGGCGATCGCGAGTGATGCAACGGCGGCCAGGGTGCGGATAAACCAAGGTGACCGCTCGATTTCCGGCCCGATCGCACTTACCGCCGTCGTCATATTCGCCCCCGAAGAACTCGTCGGAGCCGACAGCGACTCAAGCGCAAAACCAAGGTCAGCCGTCGATTGAAAACGCCTTTCCGGTTTTTTCTCCAAACATCGCCGGACTATCCGTTCCAATGCCGGACTGATGTTCGGATTAGATTCCGTCATTTCCGGCGGCTCTTCTTTTAGAATTGCGGACATTGTTTCCGCCATCGTTTCGTGCTGAAACGCACGCTTTCCCGTGATCATCTCGTAAAGGATCAAACCGAACGAAAAGATGTCAGACCGGTGATCGGTCATCTGCCCTCGAACCTGCTCCGGCGACATATAGCCAACCGTTCCCATCACCACTCCGGGACTCGTCAGAGCTTTGCGGGTCGCATCCTCCGAGCCGTGAATATCGCCGCTTTTTTCGCGCAGCTTGGCGAGTCCAAAATCGAGGATCTTGACACGGTCGTCTTTGGTTACGAAAATATTTTCGGGCTTTAGGTCGCGATGGACGATGCCTTTTTCGTGTGCCGCCGACAGTCCGCTGACGATCTGTTGCGCGTAGTCGGTGACTTTTCGCAAGGGAATCGAGCCTTCGTCCAGCCGCTGGCGAAGCTCTTCGCCTTCGAGTAGTTCCGACACGACATACAAAACATCGTCCTGTGTGTCGACATCATAGACCGCGATAATATTCGGATGATTCAAGGCGCCGGCGGCTTGGGCTTCCTGCTCAAATCGCGCGACACGGTCCTTATCCGCCGAGAAGTCCGCCGGCAGGACCTTGATCGCTACATCACGCCCGATCTTCGGGTCGCTGGCCCGGTAAACCTCACCCATTCCGCCAACGCCGATCAGCGAGCGGATCTCGTATCTTCCAAGTTTTGTTCCTTCTTTCAATGCCATATCATTTCTCAATCGTATCAGCAGCGCGTAAGTCGGGAGTCCGTGTCCGTAGCCCGCACGTGATTAAGGGCTCCAGCCAGTCCCCTCGAACTGTTAATTACCGTCTTAACCTCAATATTCGCTAAAAAGACTCTCATTATATCATCAGATCTCTTGGCCGAGTTGAGCCCTTACTGACGTGCGGGCTACTGACACTAGTAGCAAGTTTGGCGACAGATTGAAAATAAAGAAGCACTGGTAAATACTTGAGCAAATTTGGTTTGTGGTTTTTCTTCATTGTCCATTATCCATTGTCCACTATCCACTATCCATTATCCACTATCCATTATCCATTATCCATTATCCATTATCCATTATCCCTTTAGCTTGCCGGTTTAACATCAATGCTCTTCGACTCAGTGGTGCCGCCTGCGGTAACTGAGATCCGATAAACTCCAGACGGCGCCTCGCGGCTGTTGTCCGTCCGAATGTCCCAGACGATGTCGTTGAGACCTGGAATCCCGGCGGCTTGAAGCGTCCGGATGGTTTGTCCGTCAGTATTGGCTATCATTATCGTAATTTTTTGCCCTTGTTTCAACCAGTAATGGATTCGGGCCCGGCCGCGCGGGGGAAACGGCTCGACTTCGCGTCCGACCTTCCATTTCAGCTTGACCGGACGGACATCAAAAAGATGAAAACCGGCGGCACTCACCTGATCGCTCATCATTTGCAGTGGAGAAATATCCATCATAAACATACTGCGGCCGTGCGTGGCGATGATCAATTCGTTTTCCCGCGGATGAATGACCAGATCCTGAACCGGTGTGGTGGGGAGGTCGGCACAGAGCGATTGCCAGGTCGCGCCGCGATCGAGCGAGACATAAACCCCGGCGTCCGTGCCCAGATAGAGCAGGTTGGCATTTTGCGGATCTTCACGCACGACGTTAATAGATTCGGCGGGCAGGTTGTTAGCGATCGATTTCCAGGTGGCGCCGTAGTCCGTCGAACGATAGAGATAGGCGGTAAAATCGTCTTCGCGATACCCGGTCATCGAGACATAGACCGTTGCAGCGTCATAATCTGAGGCCACGATCCGGCTGATCCATTTTTTAGGCAAACCTTCGCTGATCATTTTCCAGTTTTTACCGTCGTCACGGGTCAGGTAGAGATTGCCGCCTTCGGTTCCCGCATAGAGAATGCCCGGACCAAACTGTGATTCGGCGAGCATCGTGATGGTTCCGGTCGGAACGGCGGCTCGCTCACCGCCGGCCGGGTCGCTCAGGTCGGGGCTGATGGCCCGCCATTGTGAACCTCTGTTTGACGATTTGACGACCATATTTCCGCCCGCATAAAGGGTCCGCGGTTCATGTCGCGAAACAAAGAAAGGTGTGTACCAGCCAAATCGCCACGGCGCTTCACCGACGGGTGGACGCGGGCGAATATTCTCGGTGGCCGGACCGCCCGAAAAAGCATTCCCGGCGGCGAGGTTCATCCGCATCATTTCGCCGTTCTGATGTTCATAATAGACATAACGCGAATCGGTCGGATCGCGTAGCGTGACAAACGCGTCTCCGCCCGTCCAGCGATCGAGCCAGACGTGCCGCCAGGCGTCATTCGCGGCCGGTTCATCATCGGGCCGGGCATCCGAGGGGGCATAGAGTGCGCCGTTGTCCTGCGTGCCGCCGAAGATGGTATAGGGATCCTGCATATCAACCGAGGCGAAATAGAATTGCCCGATCGGCAAATTGTTCAAATGCAGCCACGTGCCTCCACGGTCAGAGGACATAAATATGCCGCCATCGTTACCTAACAGCAAGCGATTCGGATTGGCGGGATCTATCCATAATTCGTGATGATCGAGATGCATCGCCGTGCCTTCGGTGTCGTGAATGCGGCGAATGGTTTCGCCGATCCGCTTGTAGGTGCGTCCGCCGTCAGTCGAATGAAAGGCACGATTGCCGAGGATGTAGATCTCATTCTCGTTATCGGGTGAAACGCGAACGTCGCAAAATTTCCAGCCGTAGATGCCGAAGACCTGATAAAGATCTTCGGTGTTGGCTTTTTGCCAGGTCTCGCCGCGGTCCGAAGAACGATAAACTTCGCCACCGACTATTTTGCGTTGTTGATTGCCGCCGGGCTCCGGTGTCCAGCTCGCCCAATTGTCAATAAAGGTATAGATGACCCGGGGATTCGAGGCTGAAATATCAAGCCCGCTGCGTCCCAACACACCGGCCGGCAACCCGGCGCCCAGGCGTTTCCAGTTGTTGCCGCCATCTGTCGTGCGGTAAATGCCGCTCTCTGTTCCATTTGGCATCTGCCAGGCGGATGCCAGCAGCAGTTTTGGGTCTGACGGGTCCATCACCAGATCAATGACCCCGGTTCGCTCGCTGAGGTAGAGTACTTTTTCCCAGTTGCGTCCGCCGTTGGTAGTGCGAAAGACACCCCGTTCCGTGTTTGACGAGCGGAAATGCCCCATCGCGGCCACATAAACGACATCCGGATTTTTGGGATGAATGATGACTTTTCCAATGTGAAAGGTGTCGTCGAGCCCCATATTTTTCCAGGTCTTTCCGCCGTCAACAGATTTGAAAACACCTGTTCCGGCATAAGCGGGTCCGCTGTGTCGAGGTTGAACTTCGCCGGTGCCGACCCAAATAATGTCAGGGTTCGACGGGGCGATCGCGATGTCGCCAATCGCAAATGACGATTCGTGTTCAAAGATCGGCTGCCAGGTCATTCCATTGTTGATGCTTTTCCAGATGTTACCCGCACCCGGCCCGGCATAGATCGTGCTAGAACCGGGCGACGGAACCGCCAGAGCCTCGATCCGCGCACCCTGCATTGACGGTCCGAGCGGCTGCCAGCGCATTCCGCGAAACGGCGAATTCTCAAGCAGCCGAAGATGATCCTGCCAGGCTTTTAACCGCCCGCTATCGTCAGCCGAGACAACGGGAACGAGCGCCGCAAAAAGCAACGCAGACATAAATATGCCGAGACCGAACAACGTCCGAATCTCGAGTCTTTCAGGTTTTGGGTTTTTGGTAATTTTCATTGATGATCGTCCAGGTTCCGGTGGTCCGGAACAACTCAATACAGAATGCGGCGGGACTGATTTCAGTTTTGTCATAGTTTGCCGCAAAATACAAAATTGAGATAGATTTTTTCGACTGGTTGTGACAATCGAAAGTCCGTAGTTAAAGGTCGGAAACGTTCAGGTCCGTTATCCTCCCAACAAATCCCAGCATTTCGACCCCTGAGGACTCTCTTGACATGATGAGGTCTGGTGCGCAGGGTTTTGCCCTCGATAAATTCGGTCACGATGAAATTTGAATCGCCGTTTTCGCCGATTTCGTAAACGGTCAAAATATTCAGATGATTCAATGCCGAAACGGCTTTCGCTTCCTGGATGAAACGACTCAGTTTATCGGTCTCACGACTCAATTCTTCGTTCAAAAACTTGATAAGCAGGTCAGCAAAAGTTAAGCGATATTTTGAAAATCAAGAGAACCTGGCAAATTATTGACCAAATTTGGTTTTCAGTCTTTCTTAATTTTGCATTTTTAATTTTGCATTACTGCTTATACCATTTACCTTTAGAAACTGTGCATTAAATTTTGTCCTAAAAAGTCCAACAAACTTTAGTTTGTTGCGGTTTTAACCCTTCAACAAACTGAAGTTCGTTGGACTCTTTATTGCATAGTTTTCAAGGGTCAAGGGTATTACAACTATTTAAGATATTTTCTTAGTCGCCAAACCAATCCGCCAAACATTTTGCTTCGCCGTCTATGGTGAAACCATAGGAATCTGATAATTGTTAAACCCGTCGTTGAAAGCGACGAACATTTTCGCTTTGTCAGACATTGAGAATCCGCAAC
>JANOEF010000599.1:0-4979 GCA_031413075.1 Acidobacteriota bacterium
GGCGCTGGCGGCCGAATTGAGCGTGCCTCGAAATCAGACTTTGTTGATTTCGAGCGAATGGCGCGAATGGCTCCAAATGCGTCTGATGCCGTATTGTGTCGGGACAGTCGTTTCGCTGTCTTTAACTTTTGCTTTCTTAACGAGTTTGAGTTCGCTCCAAGAATCTACTGACAAAGTGATTGAGACGGCCCGCGTCAGTTCATATCGAACGGTTGTTTTGACCAACATTTCACCCGACGCTTCGAATGATGAACCTTTTATCACCAACGAAGAATTGGCGGCCTTAAGATCTCCGGTTTCGGGCGAATCTCCGAGTCTCAACACCAAAGGCACACTCTTAACGCTGACCAACTCGTTAATGCGGGGCAAAATGGAAAATGACGAAGTGACCTTTGTGGCCGATGTTTTCAGCAACGGGCTCGCGCAAATCGCCGAAGTCATCGAAGCTCCGCAGAGTCGCAAATCAATGGAAGAATTAACGAAGGCTTTGGAAAATGATCCGGCCTTTGTTCCGGCTGACCTGGATAAACGCTCAAATGTGGTTCGGATCGTTTTTAGAATTCAAAAAGTTGATGTAATTGATAAAAAACCCGCCAAACAAAAACGAAATCTCTAGCCAGATAAGACCCCTTTTCCTCACACTTATTTTTTGTCTAAACCCGAGGCCAAAGAACGGTAAGCGAATTTCTCAGCGAAAAAACTAATTGGTAACGTCGATTGTCAAATAATTTATCTTTTCTCGTTTTGTCAAATATTCTGATTTTCATTAAAATACAAGATTGTGAGGCGAATAAATTCATGATTCTTCAATAGATTTCAGAATTATGTTGTTTAAGGCTTTCAGATTATCAGATAAACCTAAGCAGGTCAGCAAAAATTTTGCGACAGATTGAAAATCAAGAAAAGTCTGCAAATAATTGAGTAACCTTGGTTTTTGGGTTTTCTTCATTGTCCATTGTCCATTATTAATTGTGCATTGGTGCTTAATGGGTTAAACGATTTGGATTTTCGATTTCAGATAAACAATAAGGAGATAATATGTTTCAGTATTTTATTTTGAGGGATCGCCGTTTAACCGGTAATCTCCCTTTACTCGCGTCCCTGGCAATTACTTACAGCGTTGATGCTTCGACTCCTTTGCGAAACGCTTTTACCCGGCTTGGCGGAGCGGTATCTTTGAATGGTGGAAAGCTGGACACTATGTTTATTCTTTGCCACGGTTACGCAGGCTCTAACGCCAATGCGCAGGTCTCAATGGATGCCGGCGGCATGGGCCTTCAACTGGGAAAAGAAGATGTCCTGCACGGAAATGTCAGTTTGTGGGAAGCCATCAAGAATAAAGTGAACAATATTGTCGTTTATTCCTGTGCGGCCGCTAATACCGAATCCGGTAACGAAGGAACAAGCTCTGATGGAAGTTATCTGATGGGAGCATTGGCAATTCATACCAACGCCCACGTTTATGCGGGGGATCGAATTCAATGGTATAACCCCAGTAATTATGATTTTGGAGCCTGGGAAGGACAGTTGAAACATTTTCCGCCGAGTGGTCAGTCATCAAATAATGTTGCACGGCCTCCCACAGAATTAAGCGAAATAATTTGACCTCCGGTTAATCAATAAGTTGCAAGTCCGCAATTGACGTTCAGACTTTGTCCGGTGATGGCGCCGGCGCCGACGGTGCACAAAAAAGCTACCGTTTCCGCCACCTCTTCTGCCGTTTCTGTCCGCTTGAGCAAAGTTTTTTGAATCGTCCCGTTGATGATGGACTGTTCATCGGTTTGAAACACTTTGGCCAGCCGGACGATAAATTCGTGTCCGATCTCGGTGTCAGGCTGTGATCCGGGAATGACGGCGTTGACTGTAATCTGTGACGACCCGAGTTCGGCCGCCAGACATCGGGTTAAGGCCAGCAGACCGGCTTTCGAGGCCGCGTCCGCCGCGCCGAAAGGCAATGGGTTTTTGCTTGAAAGTCCGCCGATATTGATGATTCGCCCGCCTTTTTCGAGATGCGGAATGACGTTTTGGCAGAACAAAAAAACTGCCCGCAGATTGACATTCATCACTTCGTCCCAGGTTTCGAGCGGCATCTTGGCGACCGAAACGCCAACTCCGGTGGTGGCCGCATTATTGACCAAAATATCAATCCTCCCGAAATATTCCAGCGTTTCTTTGACGATGCGTTTGATTTCCGCCTCGTCCGAAGCATCGGCCTGAACTGCCAAGACCTTCCCTCTTTCCGCCTCAATTTCAGATTCGGCAGCCTTTAGTTTATCAAGAGTTCTCCCATTGATGACTACTCTGGCACCTTGTTTGGCCAATGATTTAGCAATCGCCAAACCGATTCCGGCTGAACTTCCGGTAATGATCGCAACTTTATTTTCCATCTATTTTTTTCCTTTTTCTTAAATCAAATTTCTCGCCTTTTTTGAGCAAATAGAATTTCATCGGCTCGCGCGCCGCGTCAAAAATTATCACTTGACTGTTGCCTAAAACTTCGCCAATTCGGTTGTCTTTGACCCAAACGGCAGTATCTTCGTCAATCCCGATGCCGAGCAGTTTCGGATATTGCAAAACCAATCCGAGCAGACGATTGTGCCGCGACCTTTTGACAAAATGCTGATCAACGATTGCCTCTTTGATGAACCCCATTCCTTTTCGCGTCTGCACCTTTTTACCGTCAATGACGGTAAAATCGCCTTCGCCGGTAATCATAATTTCAGACATTATCGCCGTTCCGGCACTCGTCCCCGAAAAGAGGGTTCCGCCGTTATATTTTTCCTGCAGGGCTTTCAAAAGCGTCTCGTCCTGCAAAACCTCCATCACCCGGTTCTGGTCGCCGCCGGTAAAAAATATCCCTTTGGCGTCTTTCAGATATTGCAGAAATTCTAGTTTAGTTTGTTCATTGAGCGGGCGCATCGGGGCCTTGACGAGCGTAATTTTCGACACTTTTTCGATATCTTGCTTAAACGCTTCAAAACTTTCTGCCGGCGCATTGGTGGCCCAGGTAATGACCAACAGTTTTGAATTTTCGCCCCCGCTGAGTTCGACAATTTTCTTCAAAACATCGTCCGGGCGTTTCCCGCCGCCAATCATAATCAGATTTTGCTGGGCGAAAGTATGGAACGCATAAGCCGCGCAAATTAAACCAATCAAAAGAAGTTTTGGGATTCTCAGCATCATTTTTCAGACCCCCGCCAAATCCCATTTGCGCACCACTTCGATAATCAAATCGGCTATCTTGTTATTTACTTTTTTGAAATATTCGTCCGCTTTTTTCTGGTCAAATTTCGGATAACCTTGCCCTTTTTGATACAAACCGATGGACGATGGAAACGGCACCGCGGCCCAGGTTCCCGCCGCCGGATACGGTGTTGCCATCTCGTCTTTGTATTTTTCGGGATGAACTAAAGTCGGATCAATCGCCTGAATATACGCCGTTTCGTTCCAGCCGGCGTGGCCGCCGTCTTCGCCGAAAACTTCTTTGGTCACGTCAGCAGCAAACGACCACCAATTGATGACCAAGGTCCGCACTTTTTTTTCGGTTGCAACCTCGGCCGCGACAGATTGCAAAACGGCTGTTTGTCCGCCCCCATGACCGTTCAAAATAATAATGTTTTTGAAACCGTTTTTGGCCAATCCTTCGAGAATTTGTTTGATAAAAGGACGATAGGCGGATTCGGTGATCTGAAACGCGCCCGGATAGGCTTCCATCGAACCGGTAATTCCGTAAGGTAAGGTTGGTGCGATCATCGCATTTACCCGTTTGGCAAGCTCTTTTGCCATCGCCGTCGGCGCAGTGTTATCCGCGCCGTTATTGACGACTCCGTGCGGTTCCAGCGTCCCGGTCGGCAACAAAACCGTGTTTATTTTGGACGGGACGGTTTCTTTAAATTCCATCCAGTTTATTCGATCCATTTCGCGGGTCGAAACGATGTCTTTCGGCGGTTCGCTTTTGGTCAGATTTTGAGTAAAAGCTAAAATTTGAATCGTTATTAGCAAGAGAATTGAAGCAAGAATTTTCATCATAGTTTTTATTGTTTTGTGGCAAAGTCTTTCAATCTTAACCTAATCAGCAAATCATTTAAATCGTCTTTGGCAGTTGGCTTTTCGGGTAAATTCGATTTGTTCATTGCGTTTTCCAATTCTACAACTAAACTCTCATATTCCCGACCATAAAACTCCAAATCGGCTTCGGGCAAAACGCCTTTTTCTTTGCCATTTATTTTGCGCTCAACCAATTCGGGAAGGTATGAAAGTTTGAAAATTTCGTTTATTTTCAACAAATTAGCTTCAATTTCACCCGTTTGCATCAAATAAATGCCGGTCAGTAAGACCCGAAAAATGTAGAGTAAAGGCTTCACCCGAGGCGGATTCTCTTTTTGAAATAATTTCCATTCAGTTTTGGCAAAGCCAAAATAATGATGCGCGTGATGTTTGGTGATACATTTTTTGCCGATTGATTTTAATTCCTCGTGTTCGGGCGAAGTTTGGACAATCAAAGGCGAAAAGAGTTGTTCCAACACATAGCCGTTTTTCTTGAGCATCAAACCGAAAAACTTTTTGGCATCGTGCGTGACCAAATCAAGTTCCAAACCGTCACGGATTTCTTCAACTTGAATGGTTTCGCGTCCAATCTCTAATCCTATCACTTCCCGAATCGGCAAAACGTGAACTCCGCGCAAATCAAAATCCGAGTCCGCCGAAGGAAAACCATACAGATGTGCGCCGCTGACTGTGGCAAAAACAAGCGGATAAGAATGCTCTGAGGCAATTTTTTTAAGCTTTTTGTAATCAAGCATCACTAGATTTTAGCAAAATTAAAAATTTTGAAGAAAGCCCAAAATCAGTTAAAATAAATTTTATGAAAAGAGCCTTAGGAACGTGCAAAAAATAAGTTATAACGATTTGGTTTTGTCTCCGAAGGAGACTGACATTATAGCGTAGCGAGAATCGCTACGTTAGCTCAAGCAAGCGTC
>JANOEF010000600.1:0-2827 GCA_031413075.1 Acidobacteriota bacterium
GAAGGCAAGATTGAAGGCAAGATTGAAGTTGCGAAAAACGCTATTTTACAAGGATTGGATAATGAAATAATTGCCAAACTAACAAACCTCAGAATTGAAGAAATAGAGAGATTGAGAAACGAGTAAACGCAGGAGTCTAAACAGCGTAATCAAAGTTTCACCTCATATGATGGAAGCACCGTCGCAAGTCTTAATTATGCGGTGAACAGGAGTTATTCGAGTGGGCAGGAACGGTTTACGAGCATTGATCCGATTGGGATGAGTTCGGCTTCCATAACCAATCCTCAATCAAATAATTTGTATGCTTACGTTCAAAATAACCTAAGCAGGTCAGCAAAAGTTTTACGACCTTTTGAAAAATCAAGAAAAGTTTGCAAATAGCTGAGTAACCTTGGTTTTTGGGTTTTCTTCATTGTCCATTGTTAATTGTGCATTGGAGTTTAAAAACACGATTTGCCATCCGCCAAGTCGGTAACTGCTTGACACTAGGTTGAAATTTGTTGAGAGACGCGTTTTGGCGCGGCTTGAGCAAACTCTCTGACGAGCCAATCGGTTCCGGTGATCGCATTTCCGACGACCACCGCAAAAGCACCGTTGGCAAAGGCTTCTGAAACATTTTCCGGTTTCCGCAGGCGTCCTTCGCAAATAATCGGGGTCGCCAGAGTGGTGAGTTTCTTGACCAGCATGAAGTCAGGTTCGACTAAATGTTTGGTTTCTGAAGTGTAACCCGAGAGAGTGGTTCCGATAAAATCACAGCCGATTTTTTCGGCGTTTTGCGCTTCTTTAAACGTTGCGACATCCGCCATCACGGGCAACTTTAATTCCAGATGAATTTTCTCGACTATTTCGGCTAAGTTTTCATTTTGCGGTCTCGGTCGAAAGGTCGCATCTATGGCAATGATGTCTGCTCCCGCCCGGGCAACTTTGGCGGCGGAATCAAAGGTCGGAGTAATATAAACATCGCTTTGGTCTGAAACGATTTTATATATTCCGATAATTGGAATCCTGATCAGTTGCTTTACCTGACGGATATTTTCGGGTGCATCAATCCGGACGCCGACGGCACCGTTGAGTTGTGCCGTCAGGGCAAAGGCCGCAATGATCTCAGGTTTCGCCAGCGGCGAATTCTGCGGGGCCTGACACGAAACGATGAGTCCGTGTTGGATTTTAGATTTTAGATTTACGATTTGCGATTGTAATTCGCTCATTTGTTTTGAGACTTTTCTAAATTTAATAACAACTGCTCGCTAAGGTCAATTTTAGCAGAGCGATACGCTAAAAGTAACGCCCCCATCGCGGGTTTGAAGCGTGGTTTAATAAAACGGGCGGTTGGAACTTTTTGGGCCAACCTTCGCTCGAATTCTTCACTCATCAAACTGCCCCGGAACATGCCGCCGACTCCAACCACCTCAAATTTTTCTAATAGTTTCAGTTGCCGGGCGACGCTTTCAACATTTTCAATTAAACAGTTGACGCCAAATTTGATCTGCCCGCGCAAAACCTCATTTCCATCAACGGCAGTCTGCTGAACAATTTTAGCAAAGCCGGCAATTTCATCCCGAGATACTTTTCCGTTGTAAAAAGGAGTCGTCAAATCACGGATTTGGTTGACCTTAAAATAGTTGAGGACCAATTTTTCCAAACCTGAGTTTTCGATCACACCGTCCTGTTCTTTGATTGCGAGGCGAATCGTCTGTGCCGCGAGCCAAAATCCGCTTCCTTCATCTGAAAACAAATACCCAAGACCGCCCGCCCGCGCCTTTTCGCCCAGTTTATTCTCGCCGTAAACTGCTGACCCGGTTCCGCTGATGACCACGATCCCGCCTTTTCCACTCGTTCCGCTATCTAGCGCCGTTGGCGCATCGTCACCAACCGTCAAAATCTCGGCGTTGATAATTTCACGAATAATTTCTTCTTTGTAATCGGCTCCCCCGGTCATTCCAAAATGAGCAGATTTGAAATTCGTCATTCGTAATTCGTAATTCGCAATTCGTAATGCCTCACTAACCGAATCAAGAACGGCATTCCGTAAACGCTCCCGCCCGCCCGGAATTTCGGCGTGATTTGAAGCGCCGCCAAGTCCAAAGCCCATCACGGTTCCAAATTCATCGGCAACGACCGCTTCGGTGTGGCTTTGTCCGCCATCAACACCAAGGAAGATTTTGGATTGGGGATTGGGGATTTGGGATTTATCCATTTTTTAACAGTTCTTCTGCAAACTCATCGCAGAATTTTTCTTCATCAAAGTTCAAATGTCTAAGTTCAAAGTTCAACCAAACAAAATAATGTCCTAGTTCGTGGGCGATTATTTTTTCAAACGGAATTTCGGCATTTTTATTGACCGTTATTCGTCTGTTTTTCTTATCAAACTCGCCCAAAGTAACGGGAAACCATTTGGCATAAGTAATTGAAATATTTAGATTTTGAGCGATTTCAAAAACATTATTCGTGCCAAATCCTGTCACTACAGACTTTGCCACAGACAATCCCAAATCCGAATTCCCCAATCCCAAATCAAATCGCATGCCGATGCGGATCTCCTTCTGCTAACTTCAAATTCGGCGGCCATTCCAGTTCAAAACCTGTTTTGATCAAAACTGATTGAAATTCGCGCCGTAATTTTTCATTATTTCTGACTTGTTTCGGCACTGATTTTCGCGAAAAACAAAAGGCTAACAAATTACCCGCCGCCTCGCCAATATTCCATTCAATCGGATGTAAACGGTAGCACCCGTTGGTGATGTGTGTCGTCCCGATATTCTTACAGGCAGCCAAAAGGTTCTCTATTCTTTGGGGAATCAAGGCTCCGAGCGGGATTTGAAAAGGT
>JANOEF010000601.1:0-3090 GCA_031413075.1 Acidobacteriota bacterium
GATAATTAAATCCGACAATAACGTGAGGCACAGCCTCAAAAGAAGGGGAGAGCACCTTGACGGAAAGGCAAAGCCATTCCGCTCATCAACGGGCAAAGCCCTTAAATATTTTTTGTCGGATTATTTTTTCAAAGACCATAAACTGGAGGCAATTTATCAGAAATGTCTCTGATTTTTGAATTTTTAGAACTCCCCTTAATTCAATCTTTCCTGTAAACGCCGTAAAGCCTTGTAAGCGTTTGAATAATTAGGCTGTTCTTTGATTGCCAATCCGTAGTGTTTGGCGGCTTCGAGCAATTTCCCACGTTTTTCATAGACGTGGGCGAGATTGAAATGCGGAAAGGCGCGGGCTTCGTAGCGGGAGGCCTCAATGGCCAATTTGAACCAGCGGACGCAATCGTAATAATTCCCTTTGACGATCAGATAACTTCCGATGTCGTTATACGGATTGCCAAAGGTTGAATCAACCGCAATGGCCGCCAAACATTCGGCAATAGCCAGATCATATTCGCCTTGAAAACTGTAAGCCCAGCCGAGAAAAGTATAGGCTTCGGCGGTTGGAAAAACTTCGACGGATTGTTTGTACAGTTTGATGGCAAGTTCATAATCCTCAGCCATTTGGGCCGCATAAGCCTCATTAAAAAGCTCTACCGCTTCACGTTTTGTCGGGTTTTTTACATCTTGCTCGGAAAACATCACATTTGGAATTTCAACATAAAACTGAAGACGAGACAAGGAAAAGTGATTGACTTGATTCGAATAATAATTGAATTTAGCGGAAACCGGGAATAACACTTCCTGCTGTTAAATTGTCGAAACCGAAAATTTTCGGTAAATAACCAGGGTAATTACCCTCAAATTAAATCTTGGTTTATAATCAAATGATGGCAAATACTAAAAAGAGATTAAGCAAAACGGCAAAAGAGGCGCTGAAGAAACTGAATGATTCAAAACTTTTGGCGACTTCAAAAGCCTCCATGGAACAAAAATCAAATCAGGATTTCAAATCTACCGAAGTTACCAATAAAAATATGACCGCCAATAAAATGCGTCCCAATAAAAAGCGCGGCTAATTTCGGCGATTCAGGAGCGTTCTTTTGACAACCGGGTTTTTGGAGTAAAATATTGCTGTGACGAGAAAATTTAGTTTTATCTTTTGGTTAGCTTTAGTTTTGGGGCTTTCGACCGTCATCAATGGTCAGGAAAATAAATTTCCGGCTGATGTCACCGAAACTATCGGCGAAATTGTCGAGGCTCGTGAAAAGGTTGAATCACTCGGTCAGTTAGTAGTCAAATACTACAAAAAAGAGACTGATCCGATTATCCAAAAAAAATATATCCGCACCGCGCAGCTCTATGGCGAAACTCGCGCAGCCTTTAAGGCGTGGTCGGAGATGGTTCGCGATACACTCATCAAAAAAGGAAAAAAAGGCGCGGAAAAAGAATTACTGACGAATCCGAGCTTTGCGGAAAAAAACCGAAGAGCCGTGATGTTGGCCACCCAATTTACCGAACAAGCCGAAGACTTGCTTTATACCATCGAAAGCGGTCGGACCAAAGAACTTTTTCCGTTCCCGACCTTTGATCAGTTCAAACAACTCGGAATTGACATCGTCACACGGCTTTTCAAATGGGGGGAATACCGTGACAAACGCCGAAAAGAATATGCCAATGAGTTTTATGGACGGGTTGAATGGAAAACGACCTGGGAGATACTCGAAAACGACCCTCCGAAACCCGAACCGCCCGTTAAGCCCTAATGCTAAAGGATGAGATTCGCCAAATATACCGCAGTCAACGGAACTCGCTTTCTGCCTTTGAAAGAAACGAACAGTCCCGCCGGATAACCAATCAATTTTTTAGTCATTTTCGACTCAACGAAGTGCAAAACCTTCATCTGTTTTTGTCTATCAAGGCCAACCTTGAGATCGAAACCCGTGGGCTTTATGAAAAATTATGGTGCGATTTTCTAAATCTCCGCACTTTTGTACCGCGAGTTCGAGGGCTCGAACTCGAGCATCTCGAATTTAACCAGGAAACAAAGCTGAGTGAAAATAAGTGGAAAATCCCCGAGCCGACCGGCCAGGCAACGGTTGACGAAAAACTGTTTGACGTCGTGCTGATTCCGCTTTTGTGCTTTGATAAAGCCGGCTTTCGGGTTGGTTACGGCAAAGGTTTTTACGATAAATTCCTGAGCCGGTGCCGAACCGAGTGTCTCAAGATCGGATTGAGTTTTTTTCCTGCGGTTCCGGAAATTACCGATAAAAATGAATTTGACGTCAAGCTCGATTATTGCCTCACGCCAAATAAAGTTTGGAAATTCTAAAAGTTAACCGGAGTTTCCGTGTTCAACCTTTTTTCGACTTTTCTATTTTTTCGCCAAAATATCACGGATTTCGGCTAATAATGTTTCTTGCGGTGGTGGCGGGGTGGCGGCCGCTAATTTTGCAAAATAACCCATCGCCCATTTCGCTAATAAGAACATCACAAATGCTACAATCACGAAATTGATGACATCGCTGATGAGCTGACCATATTGGATGACGGCTAAACCTTCTTTGGTCGCCTGTTCCAAACTAGTAATTGGTTTGCCGCTTAAATTCCAATACAGTTTTTTGAAATCCATTCCGCCGGTCGCCAGTCCAATGATCGGCATAATAATTCCTTCGGTAAAGGTCGAGACAATTTTGCCAAACGCCACGCCCATAATCACCCCGATTGCTAAATCTAAAATATTTCCGCGTCCTAAAAACGCCTTAAAGTCATTCCACATAGAAAAGTCTCCTCTTAAAATTGAATTGTTAGGGGCTAAGCAAAGTTAAGCCGATTAGATTCTGTTGTCAACTGAATTTCGAACTAAGCAAGTCAGCAAAAGTTTAGCGACCTCTTGAAAATAAAAAAATGTTTGCAAATAATTGAGCAACTTTGGTTTTGTGGTTTTCTTTATTAGACATTATTTGAAATAAAGTTGAATCAAGTTAAACCGAAGATTTGCCCGCGAATGAACGCGAAAAAACGCGAATAAAACCCAATTTTTCAATGAATTGAATCTGTGTTCAACAAATCTTAAAAAACATTCGCGCCGATTCG
>JANOEF010000602.1:0-16884 GCA_031413075.1 Acidobacteriota bacterium
CTGGCCTATCCCGACGAGGTGGCCAAGGTCAAGGGCCTGACTGCCACGCGTACTCAGGCCATGCTCTGTTCAAAATTTACTCTAACCGGCCTGATGTTTTGCTTCTTATGAAACAGGCGGAAGGACTGACTCATTCATGAAATGGCTTTATTTAATCTGAACACAAACAGGAGACTCTACTATGGATCCATCAAACTCTACCGAAGAAACCAAAAAATCACTGACCCGAAACCAAAAATTGATAATTGGCGGTGTCATTTTTGCCGGTCTTGCCGCTCTTTTAGCTTATTTTCTCCGACCGGATACGCCCACGAAGCAAATACCCCCACCACCAATAATTGTTAAGTCGGGATCGTTTGTACTTGAAACGAAGCAGAAGTTCGAACGAGAGGCCAACTCAGGTGCTACTTGGACTTACGAGATGAGTGGGTTTAAGACTTCTGAAATTAGAATCTCAACGTACAATGAGATCCATGGAACTGCGACTTATATCAAATGTGATAGAACTGCGATCAATACTACTTGTCCTATCGCGGACGAAACCACAATGAGTATTTGGTTTCAAGAATATGATATGCAAGCTGCGGATTGGGAGCTAATTCAACCGGATTCGCCAACGGCTATATTCACGCTTGGCGGCGAAAATCTTACGTTGAGTATGGCTGATCGAAATGGTTCGAATAGATTGAATGAAAATAATAACAAACGTCCAAATCGAAATTATCGGTATCAGCCTAACGCCAAAAACAAAGTTTACCGACTCGGGCAAATTAAGGTTGATAACAAAATAATCACGGCGGGGTCTGGGGACGAATTCATTGTCTCAATGTTCAAATGACCATGAGGAGTACGTGCGCTATTCGAATCCGAAATTAATTCGGAAAAGAGCAAATGTTATTTCACGAATTCCACCTACTTTGCCGAACCTTAAACAAAATGCGAACGTAAGTGAACAGCCGAAGTTCGGAGTCCCGCCTTATGATCTTTGAAAAATTGATACCGTAAAAAAAGAAAAATCTAGTGACTGGAGCGCAGACTGCTAGTCTGCCCGCCTTCGCGCGAAGCGTCGAAAGCGGAAAATGTCGGATTAAAATTCAACTTGATTTCCACCTCGACACACAACCGTTCATCGCTTCGCTGGAACGGTGCAGACTAGCAGTCTGCGCTCCCAGTGAGACAAAATTTATTATGGCTTTTATTTTTCAAACAACTTCAGGCGGCAACCGCCAGCGAAGCGCGGCGGAAAAGCCGTCTCAAGACGGGACTCGATACTGCTAAAAAGTTATTTTGTCGATCTACAAAAAAATAATCTGCGTCAAACTCGAGTTTGGCTCAATCATAAAATCGCGTTATCTAATCCGAAAACAAACAGGAGACTTTATTATGGATCCATCAAACTCTACCGAAGAAACTAAAATATCATTGACCCGTAACCAAAAATTGGTAATTGGCGGTTTAGTCGCGGCAATACTTGTGTCAATTTTAGGCGGGCTCATCTATTGGTGGCGGCCGCGAGCGGACCCGCCGCCAATCATCGTAAAATCGGGATCGTTCGTTCTGGAAGCCTACGCCGAGGTAGAAATTCAGAATGGTACCGGCCAAAATCCTGACACTGTTGAATATCCGAATTTTCAGGTTAGTAATGTAAAAATTCAACGGTATAACAAAGATAGTGCAACTCTCTACCCATTGTATGACGGTGCGTTTGAAACTATTAAGATCTGGATGGAAGAATCGGCGGGAATGCCGACTAACCCAACCTTTGTCTTTGAGCAGTCCGGTAGTAATCTGAAGTTAAGCTCGACCGAGAAATTGAAAAAAGGTCCGAACAAACATCGTGCCCGACCATACAAAATAAAAGATAAGGATCAGAAAGATTTCCGATTCGGGAAGATCAAGATCGGCGGTAATCCGGAAGTAATCGCAACGGACGGAGACGAGTTTTTCATCCAGTTTTACCGAGTGCCGCCAACGTCGCCGACACCGACAGCACCGCCAACAACGACAGTGACGCCGATGCCAACAATGACGCCGACAGTGACAGCGACACCGTCATTAACACCGTCATTAACACCGACAGTGACTCCGTCATTAACGCCGACCCCCTAATGAAAAGGTGCCCCGACCGCGGAGGTTCGGTCTTAATATTTCGGCATCAGTTTGAAATAAAGTGGATCCAGAAATGATATTTTCAGACAAAAATCTATCGCAAAAACTTGAACGGACAGAAGCCTGGGCAAACCGGGCATTTGTCGAAGCTCGCGCCAAAATTTCGCCCGAAAGCGGTGCGGAATGGATTGAAGTCGCGGGAACTTATGCAATGTTTGACGGCGCCGAGTCGCCGCTCACGCAGACTTTCGGGCTCGGTCTGTTTGAGGAAATTACAGATGCAGAATTGGACCAACTTGAAGACTTTTTCAAAAAACACAATGCTCCCGTTTTCCACGAAGTTTCGCCGCTGGCCGATGCTTCGTTAATAGCTTTATTAAATGAACGTGGTTATCAGCCGATTGAATTAACCAGTGTCATGTTTCAAGCAATCGAGACTGCAGCTTCGCTCAATTTGCCGATAAATCCAAATATCACAACGCGAATTATCGAAAAAGGCGAAGAAAAACTCTGGGCACAGACTTCCGCCAATGGTTGGGCGACCGAGATGGAAGGGTTGGCCGATTTTATGTTTCAATTTGGTCAGGTCAGCGCGAATTGTGAAGGCGGATTTCCATTTCTTGCCGAAATTGATGGACAGCCAATTTCCGCCGGAATGCTTTTTATTTACGACGGCGTGGCCCTTCTCGCCGGAGCCAGCACGGTTCCCGAAGGACGCCACCAGGGGGGGCAATCCGCCCTGCTTGATGCTCGTCTCAGATTTGCAACTACGCAGGGCTGCACGATTGCCGCGATGGGCGCCTTGCCCGGTAGCCAATCTCAACGCAACGCCGAAAAAAACGGATTTCGGATTGCCTACACCCGAACCAAATGGATGTTTGTGAAAGGATGAGAGATGAACAATCTCACATCTCCAATCGAATTATGGATTAAACCCGTCAGCGTCGGATTCGGCCTGGAACATTTTGATGGCGTGTTCAATGTCTTCATTTTTGCCGAACAGAATCAGGATGTCTTCCGTTTCAAACTTAAAACCGGCGTCCGGACTGATGATCGTCTCATTATCACGCACGACAGCCATCAAGGTGACATTCGTTTGTTCACGCAGCTTGATTTGACTCAATTTTTTGCCAATGGCGGGTGATGATTGATTTAATTTAATCGTTTCGGTCGTGGCGGCTTCCAGAATTGTATTGAGATTAGCCGTTGAGATTTGCGGCAGAGATGATGAGCGCAGCATTTCATAGCCTTGGCGACGAATTCTCCCGATCTGGTTTTCAATGGTCAAACGGTCAATTCCATAGCATTGCAAAACTCTGGAAAAAATCTCAATACTCGTTTCAAATTCTTCGGGAATCACCTCATTGGCCCCGAGTTCAAGCAGTTCAGTAATTTCTGAAGTGTAGCGGGTGCGGACAATGATATATAGATTCGGATTCATTTCGCGGGATTGTTTGACGGTGCGGCGCGCAGCCTGCGGATCGGAAATGGCCAAAACCAGCCCGTGGGCCTCGTTAATATGCGCTTGATGCAAGACTTCACGCCGCGTTGCATCACCGAAATTAATTTTTTCACCTTTGGCTTTGACACGGCGGACGGTTTCGGCATTTAAGTCAAGAATCGCGTAAGAAATCCCGACCGAGCGCAAAACCCGCGCCAAGTTCCGCCCGTTGAGTCCGTAACCGACAATAATCACGTGATTATGCAAACCTCCGCTCGAAGTTAAATGAATTTCTTCGTCCGGGTTTTTGACAGGCAGTTGATCCGATTTGTCTTTGAAAAATCTCTGGACAAAATAACCGAACTTCGGCGCGGCAGAAATCATAAACGGTGTGGCGATCATCGAGATGATCGAAGCTGCCAAAAAACTTTGATAATCGGTGTCGGGCAATAGATCAAAGCCTTTTCCGGCTTTCGCCAGCACAAACGAAAACTCTCCGATTTGGGCTAAACTGAGAGCCGTGATGATCGAAACTCGTTGCGGAAAACCCAACAACCAGACGACCACCCAGACAATCAAAAATTTTCCGATAACCAGACAAATAACCAACAGCAAAATGTTAAAAAGGTTTTCCATCAGCGCGGTGACCGATAATAACAACCCAATCGAAACGAAAAAGATACTGTTAAAAATATCGCGGAAAGGCAAAATGTCCGCCGTGATCTGATGGTTATAGTCCGATTCGGATAAAACCATTCCGGCAATAAAGGCTCCGAGCGCGAGTGACAGACCAAATTGCGAAGTGACAAATGAAATTCCGAGAAAAAGCAAAACGACGGTCAGCAAAAAAACTTCAGAGTTGCGCAGCGATCCGATGAGTTTCAGAACTTTGGGAATCAGAAAGGCAGAGGCTAAAACGATCAACACGAGTGCCAGTGACGAGCCGCCCAGAGTTTTCGCAACCGACTCAATTGAAAGGGCATCCTTACCGCCTAAAATTGGAATCAGCAGCATCATTAAAACCACGCTGATGTCTTGAAAAAGCAAAATTCCGACTCCGGCCCGACCATGTGGCGAATCAATCTCGTTTCGCTCGATGTAGCTTTTCAAAACGATGGCGGTGCTGGAAAGCGTAATTAAAAAACCGAAAAATATTGCTTGATTAAACGATCGTCCAAAAACATTGGCGACAATTGCCGTAATTAAAACGGTCAGAAAAACCTGTAATCCGCCACCGATTAAAACGAGCTTTTTCATTTCGCGGAGACGGGTTAAGGAAAACTCTAAACCAATCGTAAAAAGTAAGAGCATAACGCCGATTTCGGCTAAAACCTCAATTGCTTCAAGTTCTGTGATGAGTCCCAGTCCGTAGGGGCCGATCAAAATTCCGGTTGTCATAAAACCCACCAAAACAGGCAGTTTAAGTCGCAGACAAACAAAGGCAACCGGCACCGAAACTAACAAAATAATGACTAAATCTTTAAAAAGGACGGGTGTGTGCATATTTCCTCCTCAGCTCAAAACACTAAATTACTTTTCAAATCTTTAGGAAAAAAGACCTGACTATCTAAAAAACGTCGGTAATTTACTAAGCTGGAGGCGGAGCGCGGCTTCCGATGTTTTTCGTCAAAAGGTGTGACAAAGAAAATGTCTGATGAGCCGAAAAACATTTTTTCTGACCATTTGCCAGTGCGTTAGCAAATGGTGATTTTAGAGGATTTTCAATCAGGAGCCATGGCTTTTTGTGATCCGGTTGAGATTTGGATTGAGTCTTAGCCGGTTGAGTTTCAAAACGGTGAAGGTTTTCTTCATAATTGTTTTCTCCGCTGTTTTTCCAATCAGAATTCGACTGATGGAAAACCCCCGAAGCCGGAAACGGCAACAGTCGAATGCCCTCCGCTTCCGAAAACAACAATCCGCTGACGAGACCAAATAATAAAATGGTGCGCCATAAAACCGCTGGTTCTGCCGAAAAAAAAACTTTCATCCTGTACTCTTTAGAATAACAGGAAAATATAATCTGGCAAAAACTAAAACAGATGAAGTTAAAAGGGATGAATACTAAGGCAAAATCAACCCCCAATCCTAAATCCTGAATCGCCCATCAAATTATGCGTTGCTGGCTTTTTGATGAGCACGACTTACTTTGGCATTATCAAAAAACTCGTGGAATTTAGTAACAAGTCAAAAATAAAATGACGCGGTTAGAAACTGTGTTCAAACTCATTTATGCGCTGAAAGCGCGGTTAGAAAGTCGCGGCTTAATGATGCGTTTCTGCAAAGTTTCTAAATGCAGCATCTTATTTCTGATTCATTAAGCAAGGTCAGCAAAAGTTTGACGACCTTTTGAAAATTCAAGAAAAGTTTGCAAATAGCTGATTAATTTGGTGTTTTGGGTTTTCTTCGTTGTCCATTGTCCATGGTTAATTGTGCATTGGTGCTTACTTAGTTATTTTTTCGTCCCTGAGGTTAAAAATATGAACCCATTCGTTTTCATAACTTTTTCCGGTAGCGCGGACGGTTGACGCCGAGTTTCTACAAACCACGATTTTATCGCCGCCGTCAATAAATTCTTGCGGTTCAAAATGAGCGATTTCTTCATCGGCTGCCAGCTCGAAAAACAATTCTCGCCTATCACTTTTTCAAAAAATCAGCTTGAGATCTTCGCGCTTTTTTTGCTTCGGATAAAAATCTGACCAGCATAAAATCGTGAAAAGTGTTTTCGTATTCTTCGTATTTGACCTCAATTCCGGCGTCTAAACATTTTAAGTAAAATTTTCGATTGTCCCACAACAGCATATCCTCTGTACCGATTTGGATAAGCAGTGGCGGCAAAATAGAAACGTCGCCGAACATCGGGGAAATTAGCGGATTTTGCGGGTCTTGGTGACCATAATAAACTTTGGCGGATCTGTGCAGATTCTTAAATGTGAGCATCACGTCCGATTCAGCATTTAATTTGAGAGCCGGATTTTCGGCTGTGACATCAAACCAACCCGACATTAAGATCAGCTTTTTCGGCAATGTTTCGCCTAACTCTTTTAGTTTATAACAAGTTGCCACCGACAAACCCGCTCCGGCCGAATCGCCCAGCAAAAAATAGTTTTCGGATAAATTAAGGTTTTGCAAAATTGCAATGACATCATTCAGCCCGTCCGGAAACGGATGTTGCGGTGCAAGCCGGTAATCAATCAAAAGCCCTGCCATTTCGGTTCTTTGGCACATATCCGAAAAATATTCCCAATGCTCTTTGTAGGGACCCGACGTATAACTCCCGCCATGCAAAAAGACTAAAACGCCGTTTGTAGAATTTGCTTTATCAACCCAGGTGGCTTTTGCCCCTTCGATTTCAATCTTTTCAAAAATACACGCTTTTGAGATATTTACCGGTGGCTCAGCGATAATTCCGGCTTGTTTTTCTTCGAATGAAATTTCACGCGATTCATTTCTAAGCTTTTCACGGCTCAGATAAATTTTGACGATTGAATTTAATAAACTCATGACGATTTTGGATTTCAGATTTGGAGTTTCGGATTGGTCGTTAATTAAAATTTATCCCTGATTCTTTAACTCTCACTTCGCTTTACCGTTCCCGATTGGCCTTTAACCGGTATGAATTGATGTTGACGATTGAATTAAAAGGTCTCAAGGTAAATTTTTGCTAAAAGAAATTTTACCTACTTTCACTCAAATTGGCTAACCAACTTTCGTTCACCTAAAATCCCTTTGTGGTTTTAAGTGAAGGCAAACTATTGCTTGAAAAACCGTCTTCACTTCATATGAAAAATAAATTAAGCATCATCAACAAATTGTTCGTCTGTTTTAGTATCTGTTTTTCCATGTGTGTCATTAATTCTTTGGCTCAGATTTCCTACCAAATTGTTCCCGGGGTCAGAGTTGGCGCCATCACCAAAAATGTCAGCGAAGCCGCATTAAGGAAAATCTATGGCAGTAAAAATGTTAAAAGTGAACTCATTGGTTTAGGCGAAGGTGAGACAACGCCCGGCACGGTCATTTTTCCGAATGATAAAAATAGAAGAATCGAGATTGTCTGGAAAAATAAAAAAATGAAAAAGTCCCCCGAGTTTGTTCAGTTTTCCGGCGAACAAAGTCTTTGGAAAACAAAAAAGGGAATTGGTTTGGGGACGAGTTTGAAGGAACTGGAAAGATTCAATGGCAGGTCATTCACCCTAGCCGGATTTGAGTGGGATTATGCCGGAGCGGTTTTTTCGTGGAAGGGCGGAAAACTGGCGAAAGAGTTTGGGAAAGAAGGGAAGAAAGTTGCTCTCAGGCTGAATCCCAGGGATTATCGGAAATCTTTGGAGAAAGATTTGAATTCGGTCGCCGGAGATGGTGAATTTTCCTCCGCCAATAAAGCAATGCAGAGAATAAATCCCATCGTTTATTACGTGATAGTGAGTTTTCCTTAATCAACTATTCCTCAAATTTCACGATGTTTTGCCGTTCCCGGTTAACCTTTAACTGCAAAACGTCCGGGCGGGTATAATGTCCGGCCATATCCATATTTTGTCTTTCTTCACGCACTCTGGCATGGTTGATTTCGACGACGACAAGCTTCTCTTCATTGCAAAACGGCTCAATGATCCATTCGCCGTCGGGACCCGCCAGACAAGTTCCGCCATTAGCCAGGACATCCGGCGCAGTGGCCAGAATCTTATCCAGATGAATGGTGTCTGTCGGAAAATCCTCTTTTCGCATCAGAGAGCAGACCGAAGTCACGAACGAGCGTGATTCTTTGGCGATAAATTTCGTCACATCAACATTATGCAGTCCGCCGGGGAAGACGCAAACGTGAAAATCTTCGCCTTGACCATAGAGCGCGGCGCGGGCTAACGGATTCCAATTTTCCCAACAGTTCAAACCGCCAACCGTAAAAGCCTTGAGCCGATGCACCCGGAGGCCGTGACCGTCGCCGTTGCCCCAGACCAGACGCTCTTCGTAGGTCGGAACTAATTTTCGATGAACTGATTTTATCTCGCCGTTTCTGTCAACGAAAACCAGCGACGCATACAGACTCTCGCCGCGATCATCGGGTTTTTCAATTATTCCGAGATAAATAGCAAGTGCGTTGTCCCGCGCCAATTCGCAAACAGTGCGGAGATCTCCGCGCTCGATTTGAACGGCCTGGTTTGAATATTCGGCGAAAAACTCTTTTTGGAGACGCGAATTAAAACGTGCGCCGTCAGTCAGTTCGAGCCAAAACGGATAACCGCCGACCGAGCCTTCGCCGCCCAAAATAACAAGTTCGCAACCTTGATGAGCGGCATCTTCGGCGTAGCTTAACGCCTTTTCAAGGGTCTCTTCGCGCTTCATCCAAACGGGAGCAAATTGCGCGAGTCCGACGCATAAATTTTGCTTTTCAGTTTCCATAATTGATTTGTTTTCGATTTTGAAAGATGATTGATTATTAACTTAAATATTGAAAGGATTCAAACTGCCATGAGCTACGCATTAAATTCGCAAAACTATTCATTACCCGAAGATTTGGAAAAAGCCGTCCGGGAATCGCTGGATGATTGGAAAAGAGAGGATAAAATCTTACGTCTCTGGTCAAAAGACGCTGCAATCTGGACTAATACGGACGAAGGCAGTTGGCTCGATTGGCTCGAGGTGGTCGGCGTTGAATTGAATGATCTGCAAAAATATCGTGATCTGGCTGAGGATGTGAAGCATTTTGAATCAATCGTTTTGCTCGGCATGGGCGGTAGTTCGCTGTGTCCCGAAGTCCTGGCGGTAACTTTTGGCAAAACGCATTTTCACATTCTGGATTCAACCGTTCCGGCTCAGGTCAAAGCGGTCGAAAATAGGGTTGATCTCGCTAAAACTCTGTTCATCGTCGCTTCAAAATCAGGCTCAACACTGGAGCCGAATTGTTTCAAACAATATTTTTATGAGCGGGTCGCCGAAACTGTCGGGCGCGAAAGTGCAGGTCAGCATTTTGTGGCCATTACCGACCCGAATTCAAAAATGCAAACGGTGGCCGAGCGGGATAACTTTCGCAAAATATTGTTTGGCAATCCGAAAATCGGCGGACGATTCTCGGCACTTTCCCCTTTTGGCATGGCGGCCGGGACGGCGATGGGATTAGAGATGGAAGAGTTTTTGGAGCGGGCCAATGAAATGGTTCACGCTTCAAAAGCGCCTGTTCCCGAAGACAATCCGGCGGTCGTTTTGGGCACTATTCTCGGCGTCGCTCATGCTCTCGGACGGGACAAACTGACGATTTTTACCTCCGATCAGATTTATGATCTGGGAGCCTGGCTCGAACAATTGATCGCCGAAAGCATGGGCAAAAATAATGTTTCGATAATTCCGGTGGACCGCGAAATGATTCAGGGCGAATATGGGAATGATCGGGTTTTTGTCTATCTCAGCCTAAAAGACGCGCCGGAAAACTATGCCGTTCAGGATCTCGAAAAACAAGGGCAACCGGTGGTTAAGATTGAGCTGGACGATCTCAAAAATCTCGGACAGGAATTTTTCCGCTGGGAATTTGCGACGGCGGTGGCGGGTTCGATCATGAAGATCAATCCGTTTAACCAACCCGATGTCGAAGCTGCCAAAATCGAAGCCCGCAAAATTACCGAAGAATACGAAGAGACGGGCCGGTTACCCGTTGAAACTCCGTTCTTTGAAACGGACGGAATCAAACTCTTTTCGGATGAAAAAAATGTGGCCGAACTCGATTCGACGGTTGGCGAAAAAACTTTGGCAAATTATCTCAAAGCTCATTTTAACCGAATCAAAGAAAATGATTATTTTGCTCTTTTAGCTTATCTCGAAATGAACGCCGAAAACGAAATGTCGCTCCAAGACCTGCGCCATGAGGTTCTGGATAAATTCAAGGTTGCAACCTGTTTAGGTTTTGGCCCTCGTTTTCTTCATTCGACCGGACAGGGTTACAAAGGCGGTGCCAACAACGGTGTTTTTCTGCAAATCACTTCGGACGACGCGATTGATTTTGCCGTTCCCGACCAAAAATTTACCTTTGGCGTGGTCAAAGCGGCGCAGGCTCGCGGCGATTTTCAAGTTTTGGTTGATAGAAATCGTCGTGCCTTGCGGGTGCATTTAGGGGCTGATGTACGGGAAGGTTTGGGAAAAATTCTTCAATGTTTGGGCTAAAAGTAAAGTTCGCCTTTTCCACGTTCAGAGTTCAACCTTCAGTTTACTTTTGCTTGAGAAAGGACACGCTCTACCCCTTTCCCTCGAAAATCGCCATCTCGTCCGCCTCAAGAGCATCTAATCCATAAACCAACCTGTCTATACTCGCGTTTCAATTCCAACGTATTCGCCGAGGTTTCAGCTTTATTGGGCGTCAAGATTTTATCAACTATTCCAACTAATTTGTATTTATGTTAAAATCACGATGTTATGCAAAACGTAGAAACAATTTATCAGCAAACGATTTTACCGCTTCCAAGCAGTGAAAAACTTCGTCTGGCGACAATTATTTTACAGAGTTTGTCGCAACCGCAAACAAAATCGCAATCTGCTTTCGATTTGTTGCAAAATATCCAAAATGAAAGAGTTTTTGCCACGACTCAAGAAGTTGATGAACATCTGAAAGCGGAGCGTGAATCTTGGGACAACTAACTTTTCCGCTATTTGCAAAAGTATATCTTGATACTTCGCCAATAATTTACAGCGTTGAAAAGCATATAGATTATTGGCAATTATTAACGACACTTTGGCAATCGCTGAAAGCAAACGAAATTGAAGTTTTTACGAGCGAACTTACTTTGCTTGAAACGCTTGTTCAACCAATCAAACAAAATAATCAAACGCTTGTTTCGGCTTATGAATCGCTTTTAACCACAACCGAAATTAACCTTTTGCCAATCAGTCTCGATATTTTACGCGAATCTGCCAATTTTCGGGCAACGCAAAACTTGAAAACTCCCGATGCAATTCACGCGGCAACGGCTTTTTCAGCAAACTGCGATTACCTAATCACCAATGATGACGGCTTCAAACGAGTTTCAAATATCAATGTCATTATCTTAAATGACTTGATTTAACAATTAACAATTTACCATTAATAATTAACTTCTTCCTTCGACAATCGCCATCTCGTCCGCCTCAAGAGCGTATAAACCATAAACCAAACTATCTATCTCGCGTTCCAATTCCGACGTATCTGCCGAGATTTCTGCTTTTTTCAGCGTCAAGATTTAATCAACTATTTCCGCGCTTTCGGTTTGTTGGATTTGGCTCATAGTCAATTTAACTCTTTTTCAAACTCTTCGACTGTCGGAATTTCTTTTTGTAAATTTTCGGGCAGTTTTTCGATATAAGTAAATTCGCTGACGCCGATTGGTTTGTTAATGTTGCGTAAGGCATATTCAACTTCGATTTTATCTTTGCTTTTGCAGAGTAAAATACCGATTGTCGGTTGATCGTGTTCAGTTTTCAGCAAATCATCAACCGCCGATAAATAGAAGTTTAGTTTACCCGCAAATTCGGGTTCAAATTCAACACTTTTCAGTTCAATGACAACGAAACAACGCAGGCGAATGTGATAAAACAGCAAATCTAAATAATAATCTTTTTCGCCGATTTTTAAGTTATATTGTCTGCCGATAAAGGCGAAACCTTTGCCTAATTCGAGTAAAAATTTGGTGATATGTTCGGTCAAACTTTTTTCAATTTCTAATTCCTGCACTTTCGGCTCAAGCGTCAGAAAGTCGAAATTATATGGGTCTCTGAGCATTTGCTGAGCAATTTGGGCTTGGTTGTAGGGCAGCGTTTCGGTGAAATTGCTGAGTGCTTTGCCTTGTCGTAAAAACAGATTTTGCTCGATGTGCAGGGTTAAAACGGCTCTGCTTCAATTATTTTCGATGGTTTGGTTTAGATAAAAACACGCGGCTTCGGGTTCTTTTACTTTTGTTAAAATTAAGATGTGATGTCCCCAAGGAATTTGGACAAGAAGTTTGAGAATTTCGGGCGTTTTTTCGTTGAGAGCAGCAATTTGTTGCACTGAATTTTCTTCGTTTCCTAAAAGTCCAACAGCTTGTTGGACTGAATTTTGCGAGTAAAAAAGATAAAATTGCCGAATTGAAAAAAGATTAGTTCTGGAAAATCCTGTAATTCCGGGAAACTCCGATTGAATATCTTTTGCCAAACGCTCAATGAAATCGTTTCTGCCTTCAAACAAAGATTGATTTTCGGCAATCATTCCGCCGATGTTCCAATTCATCGCAATCAGCGAAGCATTAACCGCAAGTGCAGCCTTAGCTTGACTGCTTTTAATTTGCGATTTAACCTCCGCCAAAAATTTAGCGTAATCTTTTGTTACCAAACTCATAAATTAACAATTAACAATTTACCATTAATAATTAACTTCTTCCTTCGACAATTGCAATCTCGTCCGCCGTCAGTTCATATAAACTGTAAACCAAACTATCTATCTCACGTTCCAATTCCGACGTCTCTGCCGAGGTTTCGGCTTTTTTCAGCGTCAAGATTTTATCAACTATTTCCGCGATTTCGGTTTGTGATTAAAATTTGTCGTAATTTTAGGGTTCAACATTTGGGGCTTTGGCGAGAATTTCTTGGGCTTGGTGTAAAAGTGCGTCGGGAATTTTCGTATTTAGTTTTGTCATTTTAAATCTCCAACAAGTTGGCGAATTGACTGAATACTTTTGAGCATTCTCAACGAATTCGGGAATCTGACAAAATCGTGTTTTTGATACCATTCAGCGAGTTTTTCGTTTCTTGCGTCAAGCATTAAGGATCGAATCCCGACTTTTCTTGAAATTTCGTCAACTCTGGCTTGAACGTCCATTAACAATAAATCGCCGAAACCTTGACCTTGAAATTCAACGTCAATTCCAATTTGCCCAAGCAAAATAACCGGAATTCCGCGTGTAATTTTCGGTTTATCGTTGGGGATTTCCGCTTGCAGAACTTGCGACATTAAGAGTGTGTGATAGCC
Organism: Acidobacteriota bacterium; assembly: GCA_031413075.1. Taxonomy (GTDB): domain Bacteria; phylum Acidobacteriota; class Blastocatellia; order Pyrinomonadales; family Pyrinomonadaceae; genus JAIBCC01. The sequence goes on from JANOEF010000602.1 coordinate 13,506, forward strand.
GATAATTCTTTTTTCATCAACTAAAACCATAGTGCGGCTTAAATCTCGCTCTTGGTCTTGCATCGCTTTTTCACGCAGAAATTGATTTACCGCTTCATCGTTGCAATCGAACTTTTTGCGGTTATGTTCGCGGGTTAAAGGCTCAATCAGCAAGTTGATACCTCACGCCTTTACGCAGACCGCGACGATATTTTTCGGCAATTTCTTTTGATTTGTTTGAAGGTTCAGGCGTTTCCGTTTCGCCCAAAGCGTTAAGGAAAAACTGGTAATCTTCGCTTTCCAAAATCATACTATCGTGTTTTTCAATAATTTCAACCGCTCGCCGGTTTAGTGTCGCAATCGCAAATTCGGTTAAATCTTGCCCGACTATTGTGGCTGCTTTGGCAACACGCTCTTTAATTTCAGAAGCAAGACGAAAATTTATTCTACTTTGTTCATTTATGCTTTTTACAACTGACATATTAACTCCAATTAGTGGCTGACTGCCACCAACAGAATCTCATAAGTTGAGCTTTTAAGCAAGACTAATTTCTCATCTCGCCGTTTTAATCGGCAAAGTCGGTTTTAATTGTTAATTCACTCATAAATTTTATCGGCTTTCCATTTTCCGTTTTCCGTTTTTCACTTTCCTTCCACAATCGCCATCTCGTCCGCCTCAAGAGCGTATAAACCATAAACCAAACTATCTATCTCACGTTCCAATTCCGACGTCTCTGCCGAGGTTTCGGCTTTTTTCAGCGTCAAGATTTTATTGACTATTTCCGCGATTTCGATTTGTGGTTTGGGATTTGTATAAGTTTTCGTTCGAGGTTGGGTGTGTTGGAAAATGTGATTTGTGCTTTTTTAATCGCGGTTTTTACTGCTTTCTTTAATTTGAATATCGCTGATAATTTCGCCGTTGATTGAATACCAATTAGGAATTCCAAGTTGACGATTTTCATCTTGGGCTTTTTGAACAGCATCATTGGCAATGCGTTGGTATCGAGCCATTTCACGCAAAGTTTTTTCGCTTACTTCCGATTGTGCTTTCATTTTTCCGTTAGTTTTAACCATTCTTGATACCTCACATTATCTAAAATTGACGAACCTTCTTGGTCGCCATTGGCAACTTGGGTGATTATTTCACTTGTATTATAAAACAAATTCCATTTATCGGCTAAGTTTTTATAAACATTCCAAAAATTAATATTAGCACGTTTGAAGCGTCGGCGAATGTCTTCGTCGGGAACGTGATGTCCGCCTTTGGCAACACGGACAGCAACACGCTCGATGCAGAGTTCGGGCGAATCCAAATAAATAAACAGAATCGTGATTTCAAAATCTTGAGTTTTCGCCATTGCTAAATATTTTCGCAGACTCACGCCGGACAAAGTTGATTCGACCAAAACAGATTTTCGGTTTGCCAAATAATCTTCTAAGCGTTGGCTGAAAAGTCGAGCGGCGGAAATAGCTTCGTTTTCAGGATTGTTCGGATTGAGTTCACGGGCGATTTCATCTGCTCCGAGATAATCAATTCCATCAACCAAAACAAATTCACGAGCCAAAGTTGTTTTGCCGCTTCCGTTTGCTCCGCCGATAATAATGAGTTTTGGTTGTTCCATACACGCCCAATCTTTCGCTTTATTTTTACTTTCAGACCTCTTCAAATAATGCCGTAAATTCTGCAAGTTTTGCCTGTAAAAGTTTTTTGTCAGGCAATTTTGTTTGATAATCGGCGATGACAGCGGGCGAAAGATTACGGGAAAGTGCGTATTCGACCACCGTATCATCTTTGCGAGTGCATAATAAAACGCCGATGCTTGGGTTTTCGTGCGGTTTTTTGACATCGCGGTCTAAGGCTTCGAGATAGAAGTTCAGTTTGCCTAAAAATTCGGGTTTGAACTTTTTGATTTTCAGTTCAAAATTAACCAGGCATTGCAATCCGCGATGATAAAACAATAAATCGAGATAAAAATCTTCGTTGCCGATCTGCAAACGATAGCCTTCGCCCATATAAGCAAAATCTTTGCCGATTTCGAGGATAAATTTTTTGAAATTCATTACCAAAGATTTTTGCAAATCGCTTTCGGAATAATCTTCAGGCAAATCGAGAAATTCAAAAACATATTTATCCCGAATCGTGTTTTCGATGTCAGGATGTAATTCTCTCAGCACTGCCGAGAGTTTTTGGTTGCCGAGCATTGCCCGTTCAAACAAACTCGAATCTATTTGTCTTTCAAGTTCGCGTGAACTCAGTTTTTCGCCAACGCAAACCCGCAAATAAAACTCTCTTTCTTCCGCAGTTTTACAAGGAAGAATTAAACGATTATTCGGCCAACTAATTTCTCGCCACAGTGCAGCGAGTTTTGGCGAATCTTTGTAAGTTTCGTAAAACTGCCGCATTCGCCATAAGTTCTGAGATGTAAAACCTTTCAGCGTCGGTTCGGTTTGTTGGATAAAATCCGCTAATTCTTTGACCACCGATTTTCCCCACGCCTCACTTGCGACACGATTGCTGATGTGTTCGCTGATTTGCCAATAAAGATTTATCAGTTCGGCATTAACCGCTTGCAAGCCTTGTGTCTGGAAGTCTTGATTAAATTTACAACTTCGGCAAAGTCGGTTTTAATTGTTAATTCACTCATAAATTTTATCGGCTTTACTTTTGCCTTTTTCCGTTTTTCACTTTCCCTCGACAATCGCCATCTCGTCTGCCTCAAGAGCGTATAATCCATAAACCAAACTATCTATCTCGCGTTCCAATTCCGACGTCTCTGCCGAGGTTTCGGCTTTTTTCAGCGTCAAGATTTTATTGATTAGTTCTGTGTTATTTTGAAAATTATTTGAGTAAGGCGATAAAGCCGGCTTGCACAAAATGTTTGTCGGCGGTAAAAGCAGTTGTGATATTTTCTTCCTTCATCACAATAAAGCTGATGCAATCGGTAACTTGCCAAGTTTTATCGGCACGTTTCGAGTAAAGTTCCCAACCTTTTCCGAGTAATTCTTGCGAGACAGGAATAATTCGTAAAATATTGGATTTGCGTAATTCTTCGATGAAGTTTAAGGCTTGTTCGCGTTTACCGACCGCAGAAAAACCATCGCCCAATTCAAGCAAAACGAATTCGGTAGTAACCAAATTACATTTCTTTGTTTCCAATTCCGATAAAACTTGGTGAGCCTTTTTGTGCAGCGAATCTGCTTCGTCAAGCAAAGCAATCCACGCCACCGTATCAACAAAAACTTCTTCCATTATTTTTTCTCGGTGCCGTAAATATAATGGTCGTGTTGTTTAGCCAAATCGAGTCAAGCAAAAAGAAGAAATCAAGTATAAGCCACTTCGCTTAGATCAGCAGTGGGCTGAGTTGCGCACCTCGCAACCCGCCGACTTCGATCAATCGCC
>JANOEF010000603.1:0-7114 GCA_031413075.1 Acidobacteriota bacterium
ATTCATTCCAGGTTGATTATTTGGACTACAAAGAATTCGGTGGTGTGAAATTACCGACTACTATCAAATATGCGATGCCGCAAATCTATTGGACGCGCAAAGTGTTAGAAGTTAAGAATAACGTAAATATTGATGATGCAAAGTTTATGAAATAATTCACAAAGACACACGAAGAGAGCTCTCAGGATTTACCATTGGTGTTAACTTCGTGGATAATCGTAATTAAATCAAAGTATATTGAACTCCGACTGTAAAGATGGACGGCGTTTGTAAAGCGCTTTTATCTCAGCAAGATAGCGTTTCCATTCAGCTTCCTGACCTAAAACTTTATACGCGAGTTTTGCCTTTTGTAGCCAACTTACAGCGCGAGGGTAATGTTTACTTTGAGTTTCTTTGACTAAATTTTCAAAGTTTGTTTTGCAAATATCAATTACCCATTTAGGACGATGTTCAACTAATCCGTCTGCCACAATTTCCGTAGTGTTTCCATAAGTCCCATTGTGGGCGAGACCTAATTTCATTGCTTCGTCCCATTTTTCATCGTAAAGAAGTATTTGAGCAAGTTGAGACCGAAAATAATATTTGTCTGCAAATACGAGCATCAAATTGGGTTGAAGATTTTTCCAATCTTTTCCTGATATTGTTTTCAATCTTTGATACAAAGGCAACGAGGGGCTTTCAGCAAAAACTAATTGCCATGCCTGCAAGGCTTTTTCGTAATTGCCCAAAGTTTCTTCAATCGGTGCGAGCCATTCGGCTAATGCTTTTTTGCGCCCGTCAAGCGTCACACCTTTTTCAGCAATTTGGACGGATTTATCAAACAAATTTAGCTCTTGCAATAATTTAGCAAATTTTAGAGCGTCATCGGTTGAATCAAAATGGTTCATTGCGTATCCAAATGCTTCGTCCATTCTATCCAATTCCATTATTTTAGTGGTATAGCGAAAATGGAAGTTCTTTTCTTTGGCTAACTTCAAAAATTCATCATCTTTATTTTGACGTTCAAGAACATTTAACTTGGCAGCGATTAGAGAATTAAAACTATCAGCAAACATCTCGCTGGGTTCTGCCCAACCATAATTGGCAACGTATAAAGGGAGTGATAAACCTTCGATTAAGTAATCTTCAGCAGCATCAATCAGGCTCTCAATATCAGGTTCGTAGTTGGCTCTTTCCTCGTCAGTTTCCAGAGTTAAAAGGGCTTCAGTCAATATAAAACCAAGATTTTCAACATCAGATTCTTCCCCCTCGTGATAATAAGAAGATTCAGGATATTCTTCGATTTCGGTTTCGATAGCATCTATTAATTTTTTAACGGCAGATTTCACATCGCCCATTTCTAAAAATTTTTCAGCCGATAATTCTACACTACTTGAATCTTTGGAATATGAATCAATTCGGTGGAGAACCCTCCGAAATTCTTGCCGAGAAACTTGTGGTGCAGATTCCTTTTTTTCAAATGAATCGTTCTTAACTAAGTCTGAATTGCGCTCGATCCAATCGTAAATTTCAGGCTTTTCCTGCACAAGTTTGATTAATAAATTTGATAATTCGCTTTTATTCAATGAGTTAATGAGTTCTGAGGCAGGTTTTTGTACAACGAAATTATCATGTTCAGTGATGTATGTTAATAGTAACGCTACCAAATGTTTGCAGTAACCCGGGAGATTAAAAGGACAAGAACATTCGGCTTTGCGAAATCCGTAATCGTCAAGTTCAACTGAGACATCATAATACGGAGTGTTCTGCCCGGCGCATTTGCCGGTGAGCCGATTTTCTTTGACGGTGGCTTTAGAAATTGCCCGACTTTTATAAAGATTTTCACCACGCTCAAAGACATTAGCGTCTGTGTTCGCTTTGATTGTAGATATTTTCGGAATTTGCATAATATTTCAGATATACCAACTTATTGAAATTTCCTTTCATAAAGTTTGTCTTGTATTATAACAAAACGCAGTAGTTTCTAAAAAAAACTCTTTTAGTAATAATTAAAAATTTTTAAATTGAATTTATCGGATGAATATAACATTTTTAGGCGGTGGGGATGAAATCGGAGCGAGTTGCGCGATTGTCGAAATTGGGCCAAATCGGGTCTTGGTTGATTGCGGGATAAGGATGAGTGGCGATGATCGTTTACCCGATTTGGCAACAATTCGTAATTCGTCTGAATTCAATCATTTAGACGCAGTAATCTTGACTCACGCACACATGGACCATAGTGGTGCGATGCCTGTTTTGCATCAACATTTTCCAAATGTTCCAATCTATTGCACTTCAGCAACTCAAGGCTTGGTCGAAGTTCTATTGAGAGATTCGGTGCGAGTAATGCAGAGTCGTTCCGAAGCTGAAAATGAACTTCCGCTGTATGCAAAAACTTCTGTAGATTCGTTGATTGAAAATCTTATCCCTGTTCCTTTTGGTGCGCCAATTACTTTAGGTTACAGCAAGTTACAAGCTACATGGTTTCCCGCAGGACATATTCTCGGTGCAGCATCAGTTGGCATCGAAGGGGTTGAAAACGGGCGTTTTATCAAAGTGCTTTTTTCGGGTGATATTTCGGTTGGCGACCAATTGACGGTATCTGGAATGCTAGCCCCGAAAGATTTTCGCCCGGATGTTTTGGTGATTGAATCAACCTACGGGGATCGTCTGCACTCGCCGCGTGAATTAGAAGAAAGACGTTTGTTGGAAATGGTCGCAGGCGTAGTTGAGCGAAAAGGAAAACTATTGATTCCAGCCTTTGCAGTTGGGCGGGCGCAAGAGATTATCCTATTGTTATTAAAAGAGTTTCGGGCCAAACGTCTCAAAAACTTTCCCGTTTATGTGGATGGAATGGTGCGCTCCGTCTGCAGAGTTTATTCAAATTTTCCCGCTTATCAAACTAAATATACCAGAAAATTGATTGAAAAATACGGTAACCCTTTTTTCAATATAGTGGACGAAATCCAACCAGTCGCTTCCCCCAAAGAACGCGAAGAAGTGTTAGCAGGTGGCTCGTGTTGTATCATTGCCAGTTCGGGGATGATGACGGGCGGCGCAAGCCTTTATTACGCACCGCGGATCGTCGCTGATGAACGTAACGGCATTGCAATTACAGGTTACCAAGACGAAGAATCGCCAGGACGAGCCTTGTTAAATTTAGCAGACGGTGAAACAAACGAGCTGAGTATTGGCGGAAAATTGGTTGAAGTAAAAAGTAGCGTGGCAAAATATGCTTTGTCAGCTCACGCGGACGCTAACGAGATCGCGGGTTTGATTGAACAAATAAATCCGCGACAAATTGTGTTGGTCCACGGCGAAGGGCAATCACGTCCACAATTATCCGAGATGTTGCGAAGAGTCGGTGGGCGTTTTCGTCCGATACATCTGCCCCGCACAGGCGACACGCTTTCTTTTGGTGGTGTCCATCGTGTTTCTGCCAATCAAATTGATCGAGCTCATATCGGTTTTGGCAGTGGTGCAGAACTTGATTTGACAGGTTTGCGGAAACTATCTGAAGAAGTTTTTCGTCAACACCAAGAGCGCAAATTGTTCAGCGAAATTGAATTGTTAAATCTCTGGTATGGACAAAATTCTTGGGAAGAAACTCATTATTCGAAATTGATTAAACTCTTGGATGAAGGGGAAATTTTCCGCCGGCATCCTATTCGTTCACATCTGTATCGTTTACAGCTCGAAAAAAGCGAAGAAAAAGAAAATTCGGGGTTGTTTTTTGCCGAACCAAATGAACTGATGAAGAAAGTTGTGGAGGCTTTGGGGCAAAATTCGGGGTTGTATAAAACGGGGTATGATTTGGCTTTACACGAAATCAGGCTTTCGTTTCATTATCCGCAAACGGCTCGTGAAAATTATCGTCAAACCTTGCAAAATCTGTTAGATGGAACGGGTTGGCGATACATCATCAACCACAAACCGCATCAAGAAAAAGTTTCGCAAGCAGCGATTGAATCGCTTCCGGCCGGTGTTATGCATACCAAAAATCCAGCTTGGCATCTCGATTCAAAAAGCGTCACGATTCGCACCAATCAATCACTTTCAGCTGAACAAAAACAACAAGCAATTGATAAATTCAGAGAAATTACTGGCTACGTTTTGAAAATCGAAACGCCCGATACGATTGGTATTTCGCAATCTGATTCGCATCTCATTGAAACAACAAATTATGGCAATATGGCGGAAATCAATCTGACTTATCGAATAATTGATGAAGCATTTTTCGATGCGCCAGAAACGTGGCGACCTTTCCGCAAAGGCTTGAAAAATGACGGTAATTTTTCCTATATCGAATTGGCTTTTATCTCGCCCCAAATTGGAAATAAACAAACTGAACGTCTGCATAAAGCTGCCGAACTCTGCGGACGAAATTTACGGGTTAAACAAGAACCGAATCAAATAAAGTTACTTGAAATTGTGGCAAATCTGGTACCAACCGAATGGGGATTACAGAAATCAGGGATTCACAAAGAGAGTGCAACTATTCAATTAAAATTATTGCGAGAACCAAGCGAGAAAGAATGGAAAGAAGTGCAAGAAAAGTTTTTGGAAACAACTGGTTATAAGTTGGAAAAATAAATTGCATCAAAGAGAAATAATGTGGGAAATCTTTCAGAATTATTTTACCTTCCTCAAAATATCGTGTAACTTTGGGGACAAGAATTGAGGATCTAACTATGTCAAGAATAATCAAATGCGGACTTATTCAAGCGCACAATCACGCCCCGACTGATGCGCCGATTACTGAAATCAAAAAAATTAACAACGAAATTCAGTTGAAAATGGTCGCAGATGCGGCCAAAAAAGGCGTGCAAATGCTTTGTTTCCAAGAGATTTTCAACACGCCGTATTTTTGCGCCGAACAAACGACCCGTTGGTATGAAGCGGTAGAAAAAGTCCCGGACGGACCAACCGTGCAAATGATGCAATCTGTTGCCAAAGAATATGGCATGGTCTTGATCGTCCCCGTTTATGAAGAAGAAATGTCGGGCGTTTATTACAACACGGCTGCTGTGATTGACGCTGACGGAAAATATTTAGGAAAATACCGCAAAACTCACATTCCGCACGTGGCGCCGGGATTTTGGGAAAAATTCTATTTCCGTCCGGGAAACTTAGGCTATCCCTGTTTTGATACGGCGTTTGCCCGGATCGGGGTTTATATCTGCTACGACCGCCATTTCCCCGAAGGCGCCCGCTGTTTAGGCTTAAATGGTGCAGAGATTATCTTTAATCCATCGGCAACGGTGGCCGGATTGTCGGAATACCTTTGGAAATTAGAACAGCCCGCCCACGCCGTCGCCAACGGATATTTTGTTGGTGCGATCAATCGGGTTGGCACGGAAGCTCCTTGGAACATCGGCGAATTCTACGGTCAAAGTTATTTTTGCGACCCACGCGGGCAAATGCTTGCGGTCGGTACTCGTGATCAGGATGAATTGATCATCGCAGATTTGAATATGGATATGATTAAAGAAGTTCGCAATACCTGGCAATTTTTTAGGGACCGAAGACCGGATTTGTATAGCCCGCTCGTGGCGAATTAGTTCTGAACCAAATTTGGTGGGTTAGTAAAAACATTTTGGTATCCAAAAATAAAGAATTTTATGAAAAAAGTTATCCATTTTATTACGATTTTGTTAGGTTTGATACTTTCAATTACAGCTCAAACTCCGCAAAAGATTGAGCAGGAATTAGTCCGAAATATCAAGGAATTGCAAAAACATTCAAATTACGGCGGTAATTATGATGAGGAGAAACTAACAAAAGCCGGTGAAGTTTTCGAAGGAAATCTTCTGAAATACACAAAAAAAGCGTCGACATTGAACTATAAATTTCCACTCCTGAACAAATTGATGATGAATGCGACTTCGGAAGATGGGAAGTTTCGTATTTATTCATGGGATTCAGAGGCGGGCGGAACGATGCATGGATATTATAGGGTTTATCAATTTCGGGGAGCAGATGGCAAGGTTTATTCCAGAACTGAAAACAATTCAGCCGAAGAAGGCGACGTGGGAAGTTTTGTTTATGGAATTTATACGGTTGATGCCAAAGGCGGCAAAATTTACATAGTTTGTTCAACTTTTGTCGGCTCAACTCAGGACCATTCTCAATCAGCTGATTTATACAAAATCGAAGGCAATGAGCTGAAAGACAAAATAAAATTGATTAAAACGAATTCAGGACTAACCCATACTCTTTATTTCGGTTACAACTTTTTTTCAGTGGTGAATCGCAAAGCAAGACCAATAAAATTGATACTTTTTGACAAGAAAACGAACACGCTCAAGATTCCGGTAGTGATTGAAAATGAAAAGTTTCCAAATGGAGAAGTTACCAATAAATTTATTAGCTACAAATTTAATGGCACAAATTTTGTGAAAGTAAATTAACTCTTATGTCTGAACTTTCAAACGAACAAATTGAACAAAACTTTGCGGAAATTCACCCGCTGATGACCAAAAGTGAAGCATTTCTCGAAGCAAATCGCTGTTTGTATTGCTACGATGCGCCCTGCACGCGATCTTGTCCGACGCATATTGACGTGCCGTCGTTCATCAAAAAAATCGCATCGGGGAATTTACACGGCTCGGCAAAAGTGATTTTTGATGCTAACCCGATCGGCTCATCGTGCGCTAAAGTTTGCCCCGTCGAAGTTTTGTGCGAAGGGGCGTGCGTCGAAAAAACTCTGGTTAAAAAGCCGATCGAGATTGGCCGCCTCCAACGGTATGCCACCGAACAGATCTTAAAATCGGGTAAAACTTTGTTTGAAAAAGGCGAGCCGAACGGGAAATCTGTCGGAATTATCGGCTCGGGTCCGGCCGGTTTGAGTTGTGCAACTTATTTAGCCCGTTTAGGTTATTCCGTAACGGTTTATGAAAAACGAAGTTTAGCAGGCGGACTTGATACCTACGGAATGGCTGAATATAAAATGACTCAGGCGCACAGTTTAGCCGAAGTAAAACAGGTTGAAAAATTAGGAGTTGACTTCAAATTGAATACTGAAATCAACAATTTGGAAGAACTTGTATTCAAACACGATTTAGTTTTTCTGGCGGTTGGATTAGGTAAAACAAATCTGCTCAATATTCTGGGCGAAGAAAAGTCAGGTGTGATG
>JANOEF010000604.1:0-3788 GCA_031413075.1 Acidobacteriota bacterium
CCGGCAGCACCACCACGCCATGCTCCTTGGCGTCACGCACCAGTTGCGCCGGGGCATAAAAGCCCATCGGCTGGCTGTTGAGCAAGGCGGCCAGAAACGCATCCGGGTGGTGGCACTTCAGCCAGGCGCTGACGTACACCAGCAGCGCAAAACTGGCGGCGTGGCTTTCGGGGAAGCCGTATTCGCCGAAGCCTTCGATCTGCTTGAAGATGCGTTCGGCGTATTCGGGCTCGTAGCCCTTGGCCACCATGCGGCCGACCAGCCTTTCGTGGAAGGGCCCGAGGCCGCCCTTTCGCTTCCAGGCGGCCATGGCGCGGCGCAACTGGTCGGCCTCGCCGGGGGTGAAGTCGGCGGCCAGGATCGCCAGCTGCATCACCTGTTCCTGGAAGATGGGCACGCCCAGGGTGCGCTGCAGGGCCTGGCGCACTTCGCTGCTGGGGTAGTCCACGGCCTCTTCGCCCGAGCGGCGGCGCAGGTACGGGTGGACCATGCCGCCCTGGATGGGGCCGGGGCGCACGATGGCGACTTGGTTCGTTATGGAAACAAAAACTTAAAGAGAAAACAAATATGTTGCGAACATTTTGCCATAATTTAATAGACAAGCTACCTGCTTCGGGTCTTGAAGAAGCGAGAGATTTCCTTGTCAGTGCTATTGAGTTTTACGAAGAGTACGGTGAGGAAGAGCCATTGGCTAACCAGAGTGAAACTGGTGAAGGGGTTAAGGTTGAAATTGGAGGTAGTTCTGATAAGGACAACCTAGCCCTTGTCGTTCAAGTGTTACAGGAAAGGGTGAAGTTCTTAGAGAAGTACAGTCATTTTCACTTTGAAACAAAAGATTGAGCAGTAATGAGCGATTTTCACGAATTTTCATACGATGTAATTTTTGTTTGCGATAGATGAAACGCAAAGTTTAGACAAGGAAAAGACAAAGAATGAATTCTGCAATTACAAACTTTATGAATCTAGCCGTCACAATATTAATGTTGCTACTTTTTGCCGGGATGCTCGTTTTCGCTTTTCTCTACACCCGCCAACGGTTTTTGAATAAGTTTTACAGGTCAAGCCGCAAAATAATCAAATTGACAAAAGAAGTAGAACTGATAAAAAATAGGCTGGATGTTGTCGAATTGAGCGACAATCGTAAAGTAACAACCGCACCGAAAGCCGCGAATCCATTTGAAGCGATGGAAAACAGAGCCGCATCCCAAAGGAAACACGTTGTTAAGGTTGGAGATGATGAGATTGCGGTGCCGGTTTCGATAGTTTGAGGATTTGAATAAACGATCTTGCGAGATCAAATTAACACTTGCGAGTGTAACCAGAAGGAAATAACATTATGAATTCAGTTGCACTCGCAGTTCCCCAACAAACAACCCCACCCGTCCAAATTGCCGCCCCACGACGAAACCGCAAATACGGACAAGCCTTTGAAACTTATCTTAGAACCTGGGCGGATTACATTCAGGAAGAACAAAGAAAACTCCGCAAATTAACTGAAATGTCCGTCACTATGCACCGTCGTTTTCGGGGACTGACTTTGAGTGATTTGGTTTCGCGCTACGGAGTCCGCACCGAAACACAGGGCATTTGGGTTGAATATGATCCAGACTTAGACGGCGAGATTCACCCGATCAATATTGTTCAGCCGGCGATGAGAGCCAATACCAATGCTTGTCTTCAATCCAATTCCGCCATCAATATCGAATCCGCCAGCGCTTCAGCTAAAAATAAAAAAATTGCAGACAGGTGGCAAAAGGTCTCTGATTATTTTGAACGTCTTCATTGGCTTGAAGAAGAACGCACGGTTTTATTTGATGCGCTGCAAAAAGATGGGACTATTTTAGTCCGCACCTATCATTGCCCGTCGGAGGATAAACAGACCATTCCCGAAGCCGGACCAACTCAAACCGCGATTGCAGAATTTAATTGTCCATCGTGCGGACAACAGGGGCGTGAAGAAGTTCCCGCCGAACAGCAAATGCAGGAAGGTGAAAGCCAAATACCGTGTCCATACTGCCAACAACCGGCGATGGGCAGAATTTCGATGATGGGCGGATATGGTTTGAATGAAAAAGAAGTCAATAAAACCGAGATAAAACAAGACCTTTACCCGTTTTTCAATTGGTGCATTGATTCCTACGGTGCCAAACGAAAAGGGATTGATTCGGCTAAGTGGCTGGAAATTCACGAACTTTTAACCCGGTCTGAAATCGAAACAAAATATTCTCAATTTGATTGGGGTTCACCCGTCCAATATTCGTATCAGCTGCAATGTGATTACGCCATTGCGAATTCGGAATGGGATAAATTAAACGGGATGTGGTTGGGACGTTCGATGTTTCCCGAGTTTGAATTATTCGAACATCGCAAAATCTACCTTCACGAAGACGCCTATCAAAACTATGTCGCACCGGAACATTGGGAATTCGTCAATGCCGACGGCAAACTGGTCTTTTCCATCGAAGAAGGGCAAACCATCGCCGAAGCCCTAACCGCGATGTATGGCGAAAATCCGAAAGGTTTTGTTTTCGTCTGGATGGATGATCAACTCCGCGACATTATTTCACCGGAAGCGGAAAACTCCAATTTCCGCGAACAATACCGGGCCGCTCATTGGCTCAGAGATTCCAGCGGTTTTCTGTCAAGCCCAAATTATTCACTCGTCATCATTCAGGATGACATTACACTTTTGAATACGATGAATCACAACATCGTCGCGCAAAATGCCGTCATTCCGGTTTATTACGACTCAATGAGTTTTGAGGAATCCGACTTTTCAAAAGCCTTTGTCGGAACAAAAAATAAAGCCCTGATGGTTGACGGCGATATTCGCAAGTCTGTCACGAATCTGCCGATCCCTGCCCCGTCGCCGTATCTTTCAAACCAGCTTCAATTTATGTTTCAGGTCAAAGATTCCGTTTCGATGGTCCAACCGGCGATGCGCGGCGAAGTTCAAAAAGGCGAAACCTATGGAGCGCAGCGGCAACAACTCGAACAGTCTTACGGAAACCTCACCTCACCCCTTAAATCTTTCGCTCAAATGAAAGTTGGCACCACCAAACAAAAATTCAAAATCTGTCAAAAGAAATGGACTTTGGAAGAATTTCAATCGGTGGCTTCGATGTTCGGCGAACTTTGGACGGATGAAGATGTTTCGGACATGAAGCAAACCAATTTGGAAAAGGACATTATCATTGATTACATCCAAGGCTCGGAAATGCCTTCGTCCAATTTCACGCGAGAATTACAGTTCTTCCAAGGTTTAAGTCAATTGCTGCCACTAATTCAAGCTAATCCGGCACTTGTCGGAATGGACAAAATTCAACAATTATTAGCGAAAATTGACGAGTTTGCCGATTTTGATTTTGATCTGACCGGGATTGAAACAATGGAAATTTTAGCCCAAAAACGGATTTTGCAGCTTCAAACCTTGTGCGCGGATTTCGCCCAAATGCCATTGACGCAAATTGACCAAGCCAAACAAACAGTTGTGGCGATGGAAGAAACTCAGGTTGGACAAGACGAATTGACCGGGGAGCCGATCATGGGGCCGCAACCGATCACGCAGTTTGATATTTTTATCGAACAATTATTCAGCCAAACCGACATTCGATTTAATAAATATGAAGATTTGAACATTCAAGCTAAACATTTTATCGAAGCCCTCCAAGTGGAAACCGGGAAAGACGGAACTCAACCCACGGCGGGCAGCCAGTGATCGCAGTTGGATTCGGTGGGTTTCAAGCAACGGACGCATGGCATCAGGCCGGTCGAGTTCGTAGCCATTT
>JANOEF010000605.1:0-17342 GCA_031413075.1 Acidobacteriota bacterium
GTCATTGATGTACAGGAGGTCCTCACCGGCTCGGCCCTGGGGAGGAAGGTCATGACCGATCTCGAAGCGTTCGGCCAGGAACAGCAGACGAGGCTCGAAGCCAAGAGGAGCGAGATTGATGTTCTGCGTAATCGGGTGACCGATGGCCAGTTGACTCTCGCCAAGGACCAACTGGCCAAGATGCAGGCTGAACTGGATACCAAGACTGGTGAGTTCAAACGGTTAAGCGAGGACGCCCAGAGGGCCTTCAATCAACGCCAGGGACAATTGTTGCAGGATATAGAGAAACAGATCATGCCAATCATCAACCAGGTCGGCGCTGAAGGCGGCTACACTGCGATCTTCAGAAAATTCGACAGCGGCCTGGTCTACGCGGACAAGGCGATTGACATCACCAGACAGGTCATTGCCCGTCTCGACGCGGGTCCAACAGGAAAGTGATCGGTGTCAGCGATTCTTTCATTTATATTCTGTCAGTTTTGGCGGCAGTCATCTACGGGTAAGCATTCTGAAATGTAATTTCACAGTTCGAGCGAGTTGAATAGTTCCAAATGTTCGTCTGGACGAGGCAAGAGCGAGGGCGCGGGACGCAAGATTGGGGGGCATCACGGAGACCCCAAAAGTGCCGAAAGCGGCTCCCGAGAAGGTTTTGGACGAAGGCGAATTTTTAGCCATAGGAGAAAGTAATGATGATTTTGAGAATAAATAATTGGACAAAGTTAGGATTGATTCTGTCTTTAATGTTTTCAGTTTTCAGCTTGAGTGCAATAGCGCAAAAACCGTTGGAGGCAAAAGCACTGGCGGGGTTGATTACCGATCTCAAAGAAGTTGTTTCCAAAAATGCCCGCAATCAAAATGATGCCCGGTTGATTGGTGAAAAATGGGATGCACGTCGGGATTTGACAGGTAAATCAAAGAGCGACGTTATCGAGTTGCTCTATGATGATGTCAAAGCCGTCATCAAAGATTCGGGAGTTCGATATCAAATTTATTCAATTTTCGCGTTCTACAAAAACATTCCTGATCAACAATTTTCGGGTTCTAATCAACCGTCGGTTGACAAAGATTTTACTGACCCGCGCGACGGACAAGTTTACGGAATTAAAAAATCAGGAAACTTAACCTGGATGAAGGAAAATCTTCGTTTTAATATCCCGGATGAATCGTGGTGCTTTGATAATGAAGACGAAAACTGCGCCGAATTGGGCAGGCTCTACACCTTTGAAGCCGCGCTCGAGGCCTGTCCTGCGGGCTGGCGATTGCCAAGCGATAATGACTGGCTCGATCTGGAAAAGGCGTTGGGAATGCCGCCAAACCAATTGATGTTCGACGGTTACAGCACTGCCAGGGGCGGCAACGCGGGTCAAAAGTTAAAAGCGGGCGGCAGTTCGGGTCTGGAATTTAAGATCTCAGGATTTGCTTATATCAACAACTCAGAACCGGAGTTTAAGGGAATTGATGATGACAACCGTCCCCGTTCTTATTTTTGGACGGCGACCAACCGAACGGTCAACGGTCAAACGGTCGCCTATCGCCGTCGTATCGAAGCGAAAAACGGCTCTATCTTTCGCTTTCGCAATCCAACCGAAGGCTACGCCGTCTCCGTGCGGTGCGTGAAATAATTTTCTTTGAAGCAAATTATTTTGGAGGGTTAAAATCAATTTTAACCATCAATTGGATTTAGAGGAGAACAAGAAAATGAGGATCGGGTATTTTTTAATCTGGACATTTTTATTGGGTAACGTCATTGGTTGTCAGGGAGTTGCACAAAATAAGAATCAAACAAATCAAGATGTTGTGGCTGTCAAAAGTGTTCCATTGAAATTGAAACTTAACAATGAAGAAATGGGAACGACCGCAGATACATCAGTTTTGACCAATAAGTTGGAAGAAATCTTCAAGGCGCGTGAGGAAAATGGAGTTTTCAGGGCGAACACCAACGAGGTTGAAAAAACTGTTTGGTTGGAAGGGGATCGTTCAGTTTCGGCGGAAGAGATCGCCAAATTGTTTGGTGTCCTAAATGATTTGGGAACTTCCCCAATTCTTATTCAGACTAAAGTTAGGGAGGGATTTTCCCGGCCGAATCCTCTGACTCTCCTCGTTTATGTCGGTTCCGATGAATCTCGTCAGACTGTAGTATCGTCGGTTGAGGATCCGATTCCTCCGAGACGCGCCAACGATCCGATCCCTCCGCGCCGCGCCGATAATGGCGGTCAGAAAAAATCTCCTCCCGCTAAACAACCTAAAGTTGGTTCGGGTAATTCTCGTCGTGAGATTATTGAAAATCTCGCCGAGCGCGGGATTGAAATTGGTTTCATGGGGGAATTGTTTGAGAATCGTCTTAGTGTTCCGAGTGATAAAGGTGAGATTGCAGTTGTTGCTAATAAGAATGCGACTTATGCAATGGAGGGAAAACAAATTTCTGCAAGTAATTTGAAATTAGAGATCGGAAATCGTTTGAAGACTAAAGAAAAGGATAGAAAAATAATATTTGTTCAAGCGGAGAATTTCGGAAATATTGAAGATATTGCCCACATAGCTCTCTCCGCGGGTGCTGTTAAACTGTATGTTATTACAAAGAGCATTGAGCATAAAGAAAACGAAATTTCTTTTTCTTTATCTCCGGCATATATTAAAGATAAAGGAGGTGACGAAATGCCCATGACGTATCAGGGAGAAGATCTAAAATTAATTTCCTTGAAATATCGGGGAAATTCTACCTCGTTTGAGATCACGGTCGCTGATAAATTATTTGATAAAGAAAAGGCCGAATCGGAAATTAAAACCGCATTTGAAGATAGTAAAGAATCTTTTAAGGAAGCTGAGGTGTCGCTAACTGAAATAGATGGTTCGTCAGGTGTTCTAAAAATCCAAAACGACGAGGAGCGTTACAGCGCCTCCTGGTTCGGTTCGCGCAAGAAAAACGGGAAGTATCAACTGGTCTGGATTTATTTTTGGCCTCTCAAAGAACAATCTAATTACTCCCATTACGAGTTTTTACAGATTATGAAATCAATTAAATTCAATTAATAGTGCCAGACCTTCGCCAATTTTGGACGAAATCAAGAAGAAGAAAAGTTGGAAACAAAAGGCGAACATCGCTATTTTTAACTTGATGAAAAGTTCAGAGGGGTAATTTGTTAGAAAAAAGTTAGTTATTGAGTGAAGCGTAAAGATGTGAAAGAGCATTTCTCCATCACGTCTTTTTTTATCCGAAAGTTTGTTAATGACCTCATTTCAACTAATTTTTCGTTTATGTATTTGAAGGCGGACTTTTTCAGCCGAAGGAGAAATTATGATGATTTTCAGAATAAATAATTGGACAAAATTAGGAATGGTTTTATCGTTGATGTTTTCAGTTTTCAGCCTTGGTGTGTTGGCGCAGGATAAACCGCTGACGGCGAATGCGCTTGCAGGGTTGATTACCGAACTTAAAGAAGTAGTTTCAAGAAATGCACGCAATCAAAATGATGCTCAGTTGGTTAGCGCAAAGTGGGATAAACGCAAGGATTTGAAGGGCAAATCTAAAGTTACGGTGATTGAATTGCTTTACGATGATGTCAAAACCGTTATCAAAGATTCAGGCGTTCAGTATCAAATTTACTCGATTTTCTCTTTTACCAAACAGATTCCCGATGAACAATTTGCGAAATCGGGAGCAAATCAAAAAAAATCATTGAACAAAGAAGTTGAAAAATTGGTTGATCTAGTATTTATAAGTCATCCGTATGTCAACATCGAAGAACAATTAGAAGGACTTCCAGGGACGAAAAACGCACAGGAAATCGAGAAGATGAAGGCAGACGAGCGCAGACAACGATATGAGAGTTTTGACGGGGCGTTGAAAGTGAATAAAAAACTCGCCGCCAAGCAAAAAGCATTTGTCAAAGCCAATTATGAACGCCTCAACAAAATGGTGGATGAAAAAATTGATACAACAATAAAATTGAATTTTCCCATCGAACAATGGGTGCAAGAGGGTTTGGAGAATATTTTTGCCGAGCGATTTACCACCGAAGAAATCAGTGATTTAACCGCTGTTTTCGATTCGGATAAAGGTCGGCAGATTTTGAAATATGTTCGCCAAACAGAGATGGAGCAGCTTATCACCGGTAACGGCGGCAAACTCGATTTTACTGAATCTGACCAAGCCGAACACGATAAATTTGTCGCCGCCGAACTTGGCAAAAAGTTCATCACCGCTTATCTTAAAGAAACTAAAGAATACGAAGCACTCAAAGAAGGCGAGGTCCGAAGAAATAATCCGAATGCCGACGGTTTTGCGCTACTCGAACCGGCAAATCTGAACAAATTCTTTAATAAGTTTGTAGCCGAGAATTATAAAAAATAAATTCGGGGAGAAAACAACATTTTTCTTATTAGCCCAAAGGCGTTTATGGCCGGGACGCTTTCAGGAACTGCAGTTTTAACCGGCAGCCCAGGGGTTTGGAATGAGGAAGAGTCCGATCAGGACAAAACCGGCAAATTAAGATAAAAGAGGATATACGAATGAAAAATTACAGAATCATCAGTTTCTTTTTAGCACTTCTGGTTATAGTTTCGGTAATTGGCTGTCTGAAATGGCCTGTTCAGGCTCTTCCGGACAACGCTCAGGATAGACAAAGCCATCTCCCGTCGGATGATCCGCCGGATGAATTCTTCGCCGGCAATTATGCGATTGTCGGGCAGAACCCGGCTGATGGGACGTCTTATAAGGGCCGCGCCAGGATTGAGATCAAAGATAATAAAATCTTCCTTTCCCGAACGAGCGGCGGAAAAACGACGACCGTTCAGGGTAAATTCTACCTCGCCGACGAATCGAAAAAGAAAAGCCTCCGATTTACCTGGAAAGGTGCCCGGGGCAACGCCGAAATGTTTTGCCAGTATAGCGTTGATTTCGATAACTACCCCCGGCTTTCATGTCTATGGTCTGATGGAAGAAAGAACAGGGACGGACTTCCGGGCTTTGAGAGTTACTATCCTTTAGCCGCATTTTCAAAATAGCGGAAAGACTTTGGGCAAAGTTCGTTCGGTCGTTATTTCGATGAAGAAACAAGTTGGTGTGATTGGTTTTCGAGGAGGATTTCAGATGAAAAATCTTTTATTGATGTCCCTATTCCTGCTTCTTTGCTCGTCCGCCGCTTTAGCGCAAAAAACTTTTGAATTTAAAAATTCCTCCAAAAGTTATAATGTGAGGCTAACGGCGGAAAATTGTGATGAAAATGTCTGTTCGGGCGAGGCAACATTTTCGATCTTCAGAAAAGGCAGGAAAAAACCTTTTCAGACTTTGACGACAAACACCGAATTTAGGGTTGAAGGTGCAAAACGTCTTGACCCTAAGATTCTGCATAATTACGAACATTTAGTTTTCTTTGAAGATTATAATTTTGACGGAATAAACGATTTGGCGATCCGTGACGGCAATCACAATTTTGACGAGGGACCGTCGTATCAAATTTATCTTTTTTCGCCCAAAACCAAAAAGTTTATTCATAGCCGGGCCTTGACGAATCTGAATCAAACCAAATATATCGGGGCGATGCAGGTTGATGAAAAGAAAAAGGTTCTCCGTGTTTTTTCGAGGAGATATGAAAAATGGGAATCAACCGAAGAATTCAGAGTGGTCAATGGCAATCGTTTGAAAAAGATTTATCAAAGAACTGAAGATTACACCGATAAAAACCGGATCAAATACACAACCAAACGACTGGTCAAAGGAAAATGGCAAACGAAAATCAGATATAAAAAGCGCCGGTAATAATATTTTGGCTTTATTTCGGTTGATTTCGCGCATTTAAAAGTGAGAGAATTTCTTGGAGAATGTAAATTTTATGAAAAATATTGTTCTAACTTGTTTATTTTTAGCACTCTGCTCGTCTGTGATGGCTCAAAAAACTTTTGATTTAAAAGACGCTTCAAAATTTTTCGATATCAAAATAAAGGTTGAAAATTGCGAAGAAGGCTTTTGCGGCGGCAAGGCTTCATTTTCCTTTTACAAAAAAGGCGGAAAAACTCCGTATCAGGTCATAAATCTTGATGATACGCAAATCCAGCTAGATGAAAACGGCAATGCCCAGGCCAACATTTCGATGCTTTATGATAATCAAAGCGCGATTAATATTGACGACTTTAACTTTGACGGAATGGACGATGTCGCGATTTGCGATGGCGCTAACGGTAGTTACGGCGGACCTTCGTATCAAGTCTATTTGTCATCACGCGTCGCCGGAAAATTTGTTTTTAATCAAGCTTTCAGCAATCTCGGGCAACATCTGGGCATGTTTGAGGTAGATAAAAAGAAAAAGGTTTTGCGAACGTTTGATAAAAGCGGCTGTTGCTGGCATGTGACTGAGGAGTTTTCGGTAGTCAATAATCGTCCGCTCAAGGTCTTTATCGAAGAAGAAGATGCAACTATTGAAGATGTCACAAAGGTTAAAGTAACGACTAAAACTTTGGTCAAAGGGAAATGGCAAACGAAAGTGAAATATGTGAAAAGGGAAGAATAAACGGGGAAGTCTTTATTCTTTTTCGACTTTGATAATCGCTTTACTGAGAACTGAGAGCTTAAAAAGTTCGGCTAAATCTTCCGCTCGCTTTTTGGGGTTTCCGACCTGTTTGGCTTTCAGGTGCCGCAGCACATCGGTTTCACGATAGAGTTTGAGCCGTAAATCATCCGACGGCTCTTTTTTAAGAGACTCGTTTAGTGCAGCTACTAATATCTCTTGCTTTTCGATTCTTTCGGCTATATTTTCGGCCATAATTTTTACTAGCTTTGGTCAGGAAACCAGACTTTTGGATCGTAGGTTTCTTCGGCTTCGATCCATTTCTTTTCTGCGACCCGTCCCCAGAGTTGTTGAAACCGCATCCCAACCGAATAGGTCGTATCATCCAAACATGCGCTAATATCTTTGATCCGGTCAAAGGACGGGGAGATTTCAAACATGATTCCGACAAAGGCCGCGATGTCCTCAGCCTTTTCGACTTTGTGCGATTTGGCCTGCTCAATACTCATTTTGACCATTGCTTCGAGCGTTTTGTCGTCATAGCCGTCCACTCTTTGAGGATTTACAGCGCGAACCGTCTCCATCAATATCTTGGTCAGCTGGACCTCATCCTGGGCAATAAAATGTTGAATTTGTTCGTCTCTGATAACTAACATTTTTCTCCTTTACCTGTTACTTTTTTACCCTCCGATAATGACTGTCATTTCGCCCTTGACGATCTTATTCGGAGCGGGGGCAATTGCTTCGAGAATGGTGTCGCCCAAACGGCATTGCGGTAAAAAATTGGTTTGAACCGTCGCCGAGCCGTCAATGACCACGCCCGGACCATGCGGCGGAACCGGCGACGGAACCGCGCAGGTGTGAATATCCGATCCTAAGGCCGCCGCTCCCGTAATAGCAGCCGACATGGCCGCCAACGAGGCAGCTTTGGTGGCCTGCTCGGCCGCTAAAGCTGCCGGCGCCCCGGGAGTTCCGGCCGCCGCTTTGGTCGCGGTTTCGGCGGCCATAATGGCGGCGTCAGAGGTAGCTTTAGCACCTTGCAGTGCTGCTGCTGCGGCTAACGGAATCCCGCGCCAGGCCGGCAGAAATCCGATGATCACATTGGTACTGCCCGGCCCAATGGTTAAAACGGGCGGTAATGGATGGACGACATTATCAGTGGTTCGGGCGGCCGGTCCGGTTGGCATATTTTTTTTCTCTCCTATTTAATTTCTGACTGTTTGAGCAGATCATTTTCAATTTCAAATTTGAGCAAAGTCTGATTATCTTCGGCTTCGGCAAAAAACGCGTGATTGTTACCGAAAAAAGTTTTGAGTTCGCCGCCGTTGCAGGTCGGCAAAAATTTACGGATGACCCGCGGGTCGTAAAACCGAAACAACATCGGATTGCCTTTTTCGTCATAAACGGTTAACAGGGCGCGGAAATGACGGCGCATTTCTTTGATAGAAAAACGGCAATGCACAAAGATTCCCCAATGTTTGCCAAAACTCTCGCTCAAAACCCATTCGGTAAAAGGCGTATTCGGTTTCAATTGTGCCAAATACGGTGCGGCATACATCACATCCGGCTCCAGTTTTCCGCGCATCAGACAAAAATTCGGTGGGCGCATCTCATACAGCTTCATCGGTAGGTCGGGAACCGAAGCCCCGTCCAAAACACAATAAAGCCGCGTTTTATCGTTAATCAGATGTTGTTTTAGTTTTTCTGTGTTCATCAAATTTAACGCAAATTATAGCACTGTTAGCTCACAAAAGGCGCACCGCTGGCGGCTGCCGCCATCATACTGTTTGTCCATGCGCTCCGATTGGGCGGATTAAGCGGGGGTGGTGATGTTCTTTGATTAACTCTTTGTCCGGCCACCGCATTATCGGCTTCTTTCGGATCTTTCGGTGCTTCAGGACTACAACCTCCGCCCGAACCTGCCGCGCCGCCGCTATTAAGCATCACCATCGTTCCGCTCACGAAAACACCGCCCGGATTGATATTGACAAAGTTTCCGCCAACCTTCAGTGTCAACGACGCACCGGCTTCGATGACGGCCGACATTCCGGCTTTGATATGCACACCCATTCCGGCATCCAAAGCATAATTCATCCCGACTTTTTCCATCAAGTCAGTCCCGACTTTGATAGACATCGCCCCGTCAATTTGTTCATTATGGTCACCAACCACTTTCAGGTGTTTATCGCGTAAGACTTTTTCAAATTGTTCATTTTCGACGATTAAATGGCGGTCGTGCTTGATAATCTCCTTGCAATCGTTTTTGACGCGGATGTCCTGATCTTTTTCAGCGTGAATGAAAATCTGCTCTTCGCCTTTTTTGTCCTCGATCCGAAACTCATTAAATCCGTTTCCGCCTTTGCTTGAATTAGATTTAATGGTTGATTTTGTTTTTTCATCCGGCAAAGTGTATGGCGGCATCGTTTCGGGATTATAAACGCAACCGGTGATTGCCGGTTGGTCGGGGTCACCATCTAAAAATGTGACCAGAACCTCCATTCCGATGCGGGGAATAAACATGACCCCCCATTTATTTGAGGCCCAGGATTGGGTGACGCGGATCCAACACGAGCTGTTCGAATCAAGTTTTCCTTCGCGATCCCAGTTAAATTGAACTTTCACCCGTCCATATTTATCGGTAAAAATCTCTTCTCCGGCGGGTCCGACGACGACCGCGGTTTGAGTTCCGTAAATGATCGGTTTGTCGGTTCTTATCGGCGGACGATAGACAGGGGCTCCCGCGCCGTGCGGAATGCAACCAAAACCATTTTCGTAAGCCCGAGTATTTTCCATTTCTGAAATATAGTCAGGACTTTGCTCCGCCTCGTGCGTGACCGAAACGATTACATATTGTGTATTAAGCTCACTACTCGGATGATTGCTTAACTTAAAGCGATGTCCCGCAGTGATGGTGGCGCAAAGTGACGAGGCTTTTGAAACTTTGAACTGCGCGTCAAGGGCTTCCATTCTGATTTTGAGCGTTTCCGTTTTGTCCTGATAGACATTTTGCAGGTCGCTTGACTGCTCGCCGCCGCTCTTGTTAATTCCATCGTATTTTCGCGCATAGCCTGCCGGATAATCGTAAATTTCCATCATCTGATTACCGCCGACATTGAAACGACTGGGTTGTGTGCCGTCAAGTCTCTGGGTTGGGAGTTGGAAATTGTAATCCCAATTGGTCACTTTTCCGCTTTGCAGAGTATAATCCATCTGCCAGGTGCGGACCGAATTAACCCATTCTTTATCACTCAACTCTTCGACAAAATAAGGCAGTTCCGATTTTCCCGGACAGTCCCGATGTGATTGCGGGGTGTTGGCGATGACCATCTTATCCTTGCCGCCTTCGTGGACAAAATAATAGTAAATTCCTTCTTCTTCCATTAACCGGGAGGCAAAAGCAAAATCCGACTCGCGATACTGGACACAATAATTCCGTTGTTTGAAATCACCTTGAATTTCGTATAAAACCTCGAAATCCGCAAAAACTCTTCGCAGAATATCGGGAACAGAAATTTGTTGAAAAATTCGGCTTTGGACGTTTTGGGTCAAGACCCAGACGTGCGGCACGATGGTGGCGTAGTAATAGGAATAGTGAGTGCTCCGATTGCCCTGCGAAAATTGGCTGATGATGCCGCTGAAATAACGCTTTTCTGTTTCGTTCTGGCTGACCGAAATAGTGACCGCTTTACCTAAAATATTTTCGGGCTCGATCAATGTGACCTTTCCGAGACCCTTATCTTCTTCGTGTAAAAGTTCGACATTGATGGTAAAGAGTTGAGAAAGTCCTTCGGTGGCGGACATCTTTCTGAGCAGTAAAAAGTCTTCGCCTAAAGGCGTGGCAATTGAAAGGAGTCTGCCTGCTTGCGTTATTTTTCCCATTCTTTATTCCCTCGTCAAATTGTAAGTCTATATTATTCAGCCATTTCAAAACGATGCCAAACAGAGTAAACGTCTTGAATGCCAAATTAGATGACGGAATAATACGACAAAAATTGCATTTGAGACAGAAAATTGTTTCAGATTAACTAATCTCAATTTTTCCGATAGTGTCATTTGCCGAAACTTCTAAACCGACCCCGGCCGGAGTATCTATGACAACCACCTTTGGCTTAGTGTCTTTAGAATCAATATCAAAAGCAGTATAAAGATAGTGCATCTCATTACGAAATTCTTCTGCCACCGTTGGAACCACTCGGGTTAGTTTTGCTCTAACCCGAGTGACTCTGGTGAAAAATCGAGAATTTTTAGTGTTTTTGCAATTTTCGACCATTGTCCGCTAATCGAAATATTGACGCCCCAATCCGTTATTTCGCTATTATGCAGTCTAACCATTGGATTATCGCAGTTGAAAACGCAAACGGCCACGAGTCCCGTCCCTCCGCCAAGTCCGGCACCGAGTCGGAGACTCAAAATGCTAAAACCATATTTAGCGGTTGGGTTTCCAATATTGAACATTTTGCCTTCAACACCTTCCATCCCGACGTGTTATTTGGATTAAAACCGCCCATAATATTTTAACTCCTATTGAATATCATAAACAAAATGTTCCTCTTTGACCCCAACGTGAACCTTACTGATGCCTTCACCGTTGGCCATTTTTGCCAAAACCTGGCTACTCATTTCGGGCAACATGGTGCCAGTCAAAATGTTATAGATGTTACGCGCCCCGCTATCAACATCGGTGCAGCGTTTGGCGATGGTTTCAATAACCGCATCGTCATATGAGAACTGCGCTTTATGATTTTCCATAATCCGCTGTTCAATTTTCTTGAGTTGCAATTTAATGATAAGCCGCAGAACATCGTCCGAAATCGGATAATAAACAATTGGCACCATCCGACCTAAAAGCGCCGGTTTGAAGGCTTTTTGTAATTCGGGGCGCAGTGCTTCGAGCAATCCTTCCGGTTCAGGGGTCGTATCCGGGTCGGCGCAGAGTTTCATAATGGTATCTGTTCCGACGTTGGTAGTCAGCAAAATAACACAGTTTTTGAAATCAATTTCACGCCCTTCGCCGTCTTCTAAAACTCCTTTATCAAATACCTGGAAGAAAAGTTCCATCACGTCCGGGTGTGCCTTTTCGACTTCATCTAACAACACGACCGAATAAGGTTTACGCCGCACAGCTTCGGTCAACACTCCGCCTTCGCCGTAGCCGACATACCCCGGAGGCGATCCTTTTAAACTCGAAACCGTATGTGCCTCTTGATATTCACTCATATTTATCGAGATCAGATTGCGTTCGCCGCCGTAGAGTGAATCCGCCAGAGCCAGCGCAGTTTCAGTTTTACCAACACCCGAGGTTCCAACCAGAATAAAGACACCGATCGGACGTTTCGGGTCGGTCAAACCCGCCCGTGAAGTACGAATTCGTCGCGCAATGGCTTCGAGAGCATGATTTTGGCCGATAACTCTTTCCCCCAATCTTTCGTGGAGCTTCAAGACCGCATTGATTTCATCCGAGACCATTTTTCCGACCGGAATGCCGGTCCAACCGGAAATGACTTCAGCTACCGTTTGTCCGTTGACAACAGCCTGCATCAATGGGTTTTCGCCTTGGACGGCTTTCAATTCATCATTCAAGCGGGCAAGTTCAGCTCTTGCAATATCAAGGTCTTGCGAACTCGTATTTTCTTCTGCCGGAGTTTCAACCGTTTCGCTGTCGGTTGATTCAGCCGTTGTTTGGCTTTCCGGTTCGGAGGTCTCAGCTAATTTTTCTTCGAGCTTGTCGTTAAGACGAGACATTTCGAGTTTGGCCCGAATGTTCCTGATTTGCTCGATCAATTCTTTTTCTTTTTCCCATTGCGTATTCAGAACGGCTAATTTTTCTTCTTCGGTTGCGCGCTTTTCTTTTAATTCGGTGAGCCGTTCATCGTGTTTTCCGCCGGTTACCTGTTCACGTTCAAGCGAGTTGATTTCACTCGTCCAATGTTCAATGCGTCGCACCGAGTCCTCGACTGCTCCCGGCGTGGCGCCTTGTCCGATTGCAACTTTGGCGCACGCGGTATCGAGCACAGAAACTGATTTGTCGGGTAATTGACGACCCGTGATATAGCGATTCGAGAGTTTGACACAATCCACAATCGCTTCGTCCAAAATGCGGACATTATGATGTTCCTCCATTTTCCCGACCAAGCCGCGCATCATCGCAATCCCTTTTTCTTCATCCGGCTCCTCAACCTTGACGACTTGGAAACGTCGAGCGAGAGCCGCATCCTTTTCAAAATATTTTTTGTATTCGGCCCAGGTGGTAGCGGCAATTGTGCGAAGTTCGCCGCGAGCTAAAGCCGGTTTTAAGAGGTTAGCCGCATCATTTTGCCCGGCTGCACCGCCCGCTCCGATCATCGTGTGGGCTTCATCAATGAACAGAATAATCGGTTGAGGTGAAGATTTAACCTCGTCAATCACTCCTTTAAGACGATTTTCAAACTCGCCTTTGATGCCCGCACCCGCTTGCAACAGTCCCAGGTCAAGCGTTCGGACAGCCACATTGCGAAGTGGTTCGGGGACGTCACCCTGAGTGATGCGGAGGGCAAAGCCTTCGACTACGGCGGTTTTTCCAACACCTGCCTCACCTGTCAAAATCGGATTATTTTGACGACGACGGGTTAAAATATCAATAATCTGACGAATTTCAAAATCACGTCCAAGAATCGGGTCAATCTTTCCGGCTCGCGCCTTGGCAGTCAAATCTTCGGTAAACTGGTCGAGCGATTTGGTTTTACCGCCCCCGCCGCCAGCCACCGGCGAGCCGTCGGTCGAAGCGGTTTCGCCGAGTTTCGTCGCTTCGCCGGCTTCGGTTGAGGCGGCAGTAATGTCGTCCAACTCTTTAACCAGTTTCTCGGTCGAGATATGGTCAAATTCTCTCGAAATATCTTTGGCCAGACGAGTGTCCAGGAGCGCCAAAAGCAAATGACCGGAGCGAATTTTGGAGGCACCGTAATCAATTGAAGCCAAAAGCCAGGCATTCTGAATCAGGTCGGGAATGCGGGGTGAAATTCCGGGGCGATTGGCATTTCCGGTCTTGAGCCGATTGAGCGAAGTTTCGACATCTTTAGTTAAGCGATCAATATTAACGCCGTATTGATGAAAAATTTTGTGCAAATCCGTGCCGTTATCTTCGAGCAGTTTTGCCAAGATATGTTCTATTTCAATATCGTAATTGGTTCGCGAAAGACACAATCCGGCCGCATTGTTAAAGGCCTCGTAACAAGTTTTATTAAGTCTGCCGATTAAAGATTTTACATCCACATTCATAGTTTTTCTCCGTCTGATTGATCACTGAATTTTTATTTAAGTTTTGAAAAAAAATACTTGTATTTTCCGGCTGCAGAAAATTTAAGCATCCACATTACGCAAAATAACCTGATCGTCATCTTGGGTAAAAGGTTTTGTTTTGAGCCACGAAGTCCAGCCGAGCATTGGACGACGTTTGGCACGAGTCGTCAAAATACAACTCGGCACTTCTTTGGCTTTCAGTTTGAGTTGTACATCAAAATCAAGTTCGCCGCAACTGATAAATTTAACAATCGAAAGCATCGGTTTATAGGCCGTTCCGTTGGGCAAAAAGCCCAAAAACTCACGAAAGTTCAAGGCTCCCAAAACCACTCGAAATTTTGATTGATAATCCCAAACCCGGGTTCCGACTATCGTATTCAATCCAAGTGAATGATTTGCCCGGCCGACGCGGGTAATGCTTTCATTATCAAGTAATAACCATTGACCATAGAATTGTATAATTTTTGCCTTAATTCTGAAATAGTCGGCTAAAATTTGTTCAAGCGCAGCGGCTGAATGCGGTCTTTGGGCGATGAGTCCGCCGTAGGGCAGTAAACTTTCATCCGGCAGATCCATTTTACCTCGCAAACCGCGAGTTCCTAACCCGATAAAATCGAATAAAAAAGCCGTAAAGTCATCGTTTCCGCGTTCGTATTGAACCGGAAAACGGTATTTTTCCCAAGCACGATAAAAAGTTGAAACTGAACGATGCGTGAAAATGTCTAAAAATGACCAAAGAGTCGTGTCTCCATAACGTGTCCGCTCGACTACCAACTCGGTGTAAGGCCCGGGCATGGCCCCGACCATTCCGACCATTCCCATAAAATTAATGAACATTTCGACTTTTTCCTGTTCAGCAATTTCATCGTAAATTTGCTTGATTTCGTGAATCTCGCTGGCCGGAAAATTTAATGAGACTTTAGTCCGAAATCGAACTATTTCTTCGGCTGGCGTCGTGCTTCGTCCAACGGCCGTTTTTTCGGGGAACAGTCTTTCCAGAAGCCGCACCGCCTGAAAAAAATCAAACTGATACGATTCATCGAAAAGGTTCTGATGGAGATCTTTTCTGGGCATATCCTCAAAGTGAAAAAAGGAAAAAGGGGAAAAGGGAAAAAGTAGAACGCTTCATTTTTCGAGATGATTTATTTCTTTGCAAACACTTTATTTTTACTGAATAGTTTATCTTTACACAAAAAAACTTTGCACTTTTTCACCTTGCACTTTTCACCTTTCAAACCAAAATCTGGTCTCCAGCACGGGGCGGCCAGCGTTTAATTTCGCCTTCACGCTGTTTGGTTTTGATAACCAACTGATTGAATGAATTAGACGAGACGTAAATTCCAAAAAATCGTTCCAACACCGAAGCCAACAAAAACATTCCGCTCCCAACAAATTGTTCTTCATCAAATTCGAGTGTAGTTTCGATACCACGCACAAAACCTGCCCCGACACGATTGCCGATCTGTCTGACGACCTTTCGGCTTTGAATGCCTGAAATTCCTAAAATTTGTTTGCGGGTGGCAGAAGAGTCATTGTAATTATAAAGTTGTAAAATCTCCTGTAAAGCCTCCGGCACACCGTTTTTATTTTCCAGCAGCGATAAATAATTGAGCGTTAAATGCGAAATTAAACGCCATTGAGCCGCTCGTCGCTGCGGTGGACGCAGGGTTTCACTCGGTTTGGTGAGACATTTAACTCTTGAAACCAGTGCCGTTCCTTCAACTTCAAAATCATTATCTTTTCCGCCAAAGGGAAGCCGGGCTGGTAAATCACGATTAGTACAGGTAGTTTTGACCGTAATTACTTCTTCGGCCGGAACCCGGGGATTAAAATTCATATCCACCATCGTCAAATACATCTCGGTTCCATCGTCATCTAATCTCTCAGAAGCGCGCCGGGTCGAATACCAAAATACTTTTTCCAACTGTTCGCCATAAGCATGCCGAAGCGAATAAAAAGATGAGAATTCGCGAACCACATTGGTTTTTGGATCTGAGGTCAGAACATCATTGATTGAATAAACCTCAGTCGTGTTCTGCCGGTGAACATCAGGAATTAAGTGATATTCGTATTTTTGTTGCGAAAGATAGATCGGGTCGGCTGTTTGTGAAAAAAGATTGATAATTGGCGTGCAACCCATCGCAAAAGTCTCGGCGGTAATCGGCGCCCGTGGCGGAACCACATTTTTCAGATGAATAATGACATCAAAATGTCCGCCGAATTTCTTTTTAATAGCCTGGTCAAGCCCGAAAATGTCAAAAAATAAGAATTTATAAGGAAACGCAAAATATTCAGTTAAAAGACGATAGCCTGTAAAGGAGCGTTTAGAATATGGCAACATCCGTTCTTCTTCGTCAAACCCGACCTGTTTGATGGCGTCCGGTGTCAAAATAACCGGGTCAGGTAACTTAAACTGAAGATTAGTCATGGTCATTATCGTTTTATTGCCAATGGGGGTCTCTTTAGGGCGAAATTCGACGGCTGAAGCATGATTGAAAATCAATTCATAGAGTGGAAAAACGAGTTGCGGGTCGCCATTCAGAAAAAAACGCAGACTTTCGGGCGGAGCCTCTGTTTCACCGTCTTTTAATTCAGCCAGCGTCGCGTCGGCGTAACAGCGGAGACTGATTCTCAGATAGGCATCGGTCAAAACGCCCTGGGCATTGGGCGGGGCAGGCGATTCCAGAGCCGCTTCGGTTATCTCGAGCGGCAACAGATTGACATCGTAACAGGTTTGAAAACGACAAGGCGTTCCATCGACAGGGCGGGAATACATTTTTGCCCCGTGGTTGATTTTTTGCGCGGTTGTCACTTTATCTTTCGGTGAGCCGTAGGCAAATTGCGAAATTGCCATTGAAGGAATCGGAACCAGATAGTGAGGATACAATACATTTAGAAAGGATTCCGTGATTTCTGGTAGTTCATCATCAAGTTTGAGGCTCACCCGAGCGGTCAGATAGGCAAAGGCCTCAATCATCCGCTCAACGTGCGGATCTTCGACTTTTTCTTCGTCAAGAGATAAACGAGCGGCAATTTTCGGATATTTCTTAGCAAAATCCGCTCCCATTTTCCGGAGGAAAATTAACTCTCGTTCGTAATAACCTAATAATTCGTCACGCATTGGTGAATTATAATTTAGAGTTCAAGTTCAGACCAAATAATCTCATCAACTATTAAAGGCTGATTGGTCTTGATGCGAATCTTACTGAATTTTTCGCCTTTAATAAAATAAGCATCCTGAATAATATCTTTATTTTTGGCACGCTTCCCAAATTCTACAAATTCAGCCAAGCCAACCGGAAACAGAAAGGTTGACTTCCCTTTTTCATTAATTAACTCTATCTCAATTTTTAGTTGGCTACCATCGGTTAAGGCAATAGTTTCATTATTAGCATCGCCCCAGCCTTTGACGTTGCTTATTTTGAGACCAATGTAACACAGAGTTTTAGTCGCTTCAATCGGCGGTTGAGGAGAAAATTCTACCCAGTCCGAGCCTAAATTTATTTGATCACTGATTTTTCGCACACCACCTCCATTTTGTCTTTGAGGCAGACTTTGACAGCC
>JANOEF010000606.1:0-12598 GCA_031413075.1 Acidobacteriota bacterium
CAGAAAATCA
This sequence comes from Acidobacteriota bacterium, assembly GCA_031413075.1. Lineage (GTDB taxonomy): Bacteria > Acidobacteriota > Blastocatellia > Pyrinomonadales > Pyrinomonadaceae > JAIBCC01. Next base: position 11 of record JANOEF010000606.1, read on the forward strand.
TCCGAAGCGAGTTCGAGAAAATCCGGATTGGTAATCGAGGGATTCGGAATTAGTCCGGGAAATCTGTTGCCATTTCCCCGGGCGCCATGACAGCTCGAACAGACGGCTGTATAGATGGTCTCGCCGTTTGAAGTAAATTCTCTGGCTCCGAAACGCATTGCTTTGACGCGGTCTTTCGGCAGATAAAGATCGGGCAATGTCCGTCGTCGCAAAGAAAGTGTGTAGAGGGTCAATAAATCAATCTGATTATTCGATAAACCGAGGGCTGGCATCTGCGAACCTGCCACAGTCGAAATGGGCGAACGAAAATGGGCGGCAATCCAGTTTGATAAAGTATGTTCGCCCGGCACGTTTTTGAAATTCAACTGATTCGGATCTTTGAAACCCGATTGTGACAAATTAACTCCGGCATCACCCCCGAAACTTCCCACCACGTGACATCCCGCGCAGCCGACCGAGTTAAAATGGGCTTTGGCTTCGATTAGTTTCGGGGCCCCGATCTGTGTCTCAAAAAAGGTTTTTAAGGTATTGAGGTCAGATTCGCTGATCTGACGGAACGAATTTTTCCAAACATCTTCCTGTTGCGATTTTTGTAAGTGCGAAGGATACCAATCGGTTTTATAGCCTTTGAGCCCAACATGCGAAAGATCAGGCCCTTCCATGCCGGTGATATTTCCGCCCACCCGCTGCGTTCCTCCGCGCCCGTCTATCCGATGACAGGCGTAGCAATCGAGCCGTTCAAAAGTCTTTCGGGCATTTTCGAGGGTTGGCAGATTCGGTACATTCAAAGGCGTGTGACAGGTTCCACAACTCGCCTGGGCATATTTGGCAGGCAGCATCGGTTCCGTCCAAAAATGAACATTGCCGTGGGCCTCATCTTTTTCGGTCGCCTGACCCTGACCGCCGTGACAGACCGTACAGCCGATCTCATTTGGTGAATGAACGACCGGTGGATGGACGGTCGCCACTTTCGAAGCCGAACTTATTTGTTCGCCGGGGGCCATCCCGACGTGACAGGTTACGCAACGGTCAGTGACTTTCAGATTAGGATTGACGATCTGCCGCAAATGAAGGTTAATTGGCCCGTCCTGATTTTTGGCATTTTGCTGAATGCCGTGCCATTCCTTCATAAAATTTTCGGAAACGGAGGCAATCACCAGAAGCAAAAAGACTGCGATACTTGAAACCAATAGAAGATATTTATTCTTGTTCATAAATCCTCAATGTGCGTTCCAATCCGAGGGTGACCAGTAAAAATCCCAATTCGGACCACGAAAATATGTCCCGATCACGGTCAGCACAATGAAACCACACAAAAAACAAGTAAAAAGTGCGAGTGCCCCGGCTCGGGTTGAGTTATAACGGCGAACCGCCCAAATCGAATAGATGGCGTAAATGAGGGTTAAAACAGTTCCCGGATTGATCAAAGTGATGACCAATTGCGGAACCTCAGGAAACCATTCGCGAAGCCATCCAAACCGAATCGCGAAAGCTTCGACCGCAATGGACGCCACGAAACCGACAACGATTGACCATCCGACCAAAGTTCGCCCTCCGGGCCCGCCGAACCATTCGCCGGTTCCCTCTGTTTCGCGGTCAAGAAAAGGAATCAACCCGAGACCTATCACACATAACATCGGAATTCCGATTCCGCCTGTAAATGCCGAAAAAGAAACAATTTCCTGCAATCCGAGAAAATACCAGGGAGCCTTAGCCGGATTTTCGGGGATCAAAGGATTGGCTAATTCTTTGAGTGGGGCGTCGGAAATAAAGGCCAAACCGATGCAAATCAAAACCGTCAGCATCATCACGCCGAGTTCGGCGTAAAAAAGATGTGGCATTGAGGGAACTGTAAATTCGGGACCATTTCCGACCTGCGGAGATTTACCTTTGACGATCGCCGCCAATTGATACGTCTTCTCTGGAGCCGTGGAAAAGACCGGGTAAAATTCCTTTGTTTGATTGGCCACGAGCTGGTCCGCATTTTCCGGCTTGGCGAGTCCTCCATCCTTCCGAATTCGCCAAAAGTGAACCGCCATCAAAGCGGCCAGGACGAGTGGTAAAATCATCACATGGAGCAGATAAAATCGAATCAGAGCTTCGGCACCGACCATATCCGAACCGAGCAGGAGCTCACGCTGCAAGCCGCCAATGTCGGCCCATTCGGTAATTCCGATGGCATCAGTTATCTCACGTGGCGATTGAGCGATATTTGCGCCAATCGTAATGGCCCAATAGGCAAGTTGATCCCAGGGCAATAAATAACCGGTAAATGATAAGCCCAAAGTGGTAACCAACAGCCCCCAACCGATAAACCAGTTGAATTCGCGGGGTTTGCGATACGCGGCCGTATAAAAGGCCCGGGCCATATGCAAAATCACGACCACCACCATGACATTTGCAGCCCACCGATGAATATTGCGAATAAAGCGCCCGGTCGGGACGATAAAATGAATGTCTTTGATGGATTGATATGCAACGTCCGTATAAGGCTTGTAATAGAACATCAACAAAACACCCGTGACCAGCGTAATCAAAAATGCGGCCGTGGTCATTATTCCTAAACCCATCGTGGCAGACCACCGCAGACTCCAGAGATGAGTTCGGACCGAATGCAGATGCAGAAAGACATTGCCGAAAATAAAGGTTGAGCGGGTGCGGTCGGTTTTCGGGGCGCCGCCGCGAAATACTGCTCGATAAATATGCTTCGGGATGGCCCGGAGATTATTCCAAAATTCGTGTAGTGCTGAATAATCTGTTGGATTCATAACTTTACAACCCCTTCTGTGACAGACAAACTTCAGAATAAAAGTTCTGAGTTTGTTGATCTCGAATTAGACCTTTGTTCCGGTTTTTACTTTTGCTTCTTCATCAACGGCCAAAGTCTCGCCGCTTCTTGAAACTTTGAGCCAGGGCAGAGCCGTGGGGGCGGGGCCTTTTCTGACCGTTCCGTCTTTAGTAAAACCAGATCCGTGACACGGACAATCAAATCCGCCGGGACTCGTTTTGACGATGCATCCCAAATGAGTGCAGACCGTCGAAATAGCAAAAACCCCTTCGCTATCGCGAAAAACAGCTACATTTCTCCCGGGTGGGATAAACGCTTCGCCATCGGGTAGGTTTTCCGGCAAAGTAACATTGAATTTCTTGGCGGGTGAGGCCGAAACCGCCGCTTTCGGTAGTTTCAGCATCCCGAAAAGGGAAAAAATTAAAGCCGCAGCCATTGAACCGAGGGCCGCCAGACCGAGAAAATCGCGGCGAGGCATCGGTTCGGGATCAAATCTTGATGTTTTTTGATTAGCTTTTGTTGTCATCATGAATCTCCGTTTTGAGTCCGTTTTGAGTCCCGCCTTTGAGGCGGCTTGTGCCTGCTAATGGTCTTTGAAAAAATAAACCGACAATAAGTGTCTCTGCCTCAAATTGGTGGCAAAGCCACTAAAAGCAGGGGAACGCTCCGAAAAGGCAGAGCCTTTTCGCTCATCTGCGGGCATAGCCCGAAAGAATAATTTTTTGTCGGATTTAATTATCAAAGACCATAAGCAGGGACTCATACCATTTACCGTTAGCAATTATGCCAAAGAAAGTTGTTAAACTTAACCTGAATAAGAGTTTAACTATCTGATAACTGCTAACTGTTCACTGGTAACTGGTATCAGAACTCCAACTGGTTGAATAACAAACTCTTTCCATCGAAATCGCGTCCACCGGACAACGCATCGCACAGAGTCCACACCGGATACAACGATCTTCATCTTTTAAAATCGCCGAATTTTCTTCTAAATCAGCATCTGTCCCAAGTGCTTTTTCGATCAGAGGTGAGGCATCAGTCTCAAATTCCAGCTGAGACAGCGAAACGAGTTTCAAGCATTCGGTCGGGCAAACATCTACGCAGCCACCGCATAAAACGCATCTGGTTCCATCAAAAACAGGCGTCACGCCACAATCCAGACACCGTGAGGCTTCACGGATCGCTTCCGTTTGGGAGTAGCCGATTTCGACAACATTATCAGGATGTTGGAGCCGTTCTTCGGGATCAATGGTTGGAACTTCGACCCGGCACAGAGCTTCATAACCTTGTTCGCGCCGATATTGATTGAGCACAATATGTGAAGTCAAAGTCTCTTTGGCCAATTTATTTCCGGTCAAATACTGATAAATTGAACGGGCGGCCGCTTTGCCCGACGCCACCGCATCAATCAAAAGCCGGGTTCCGTGGGCTAAATCTCCGGCTACAAAAACGTCTTTCGCGGTAGTCTGCAAAGTTTCCATCTCAACCTTGAGCCAACCGTTGCTCATTCGTTCAACATCTTTTCCGCCCCGGTTCAAAAAATCCAGCTTCGGTGATTGCCCGACCGCCAATAAAACCGTGTCACACGGAATCGTCAGTGTCTCGTGGTCATCATAGACCGGGGCAAATTTCCGATTTTCGTCATAAACCCGGAGGCATTTGCGAAAAGTGACACCAATCACCTGGCCGTTTTCATCGCGAATAATTTCGGTTGGGCCCCAACTGTTGAAACGCTTGATGCCTTCTTCGTCCCCTTCGACGATTTCGATGGTATCAGCGGGCATTTCTTCTGCACTTTCGAGCGAACATAGATAAACATTGGCAGTTTCTGTCAAACGGGCGGCGGTCCGGGCAGTGTCAAAAGCGATTTGCCGAACGACTGTTCGGGCCACGTCAAACGCCACATTTCCGCCGCCGATGACAACTACTTCGCGTCCGACTTTGATTTCTTCACCTAGAGAAACTGCCCGCAGTAAATCAACCCCGCCAAAAACATTGGGTCCATTTTCTCCTTTCAAATGGAGACTTCTCGACGATTTTGCGCCGACCGTAATGATGACAGCTGAAAAATCTTTGCGAAGTTTGGCAAATGAAATATCTAGGCCGATTGTGACCCCGCAACGAATTTTTACCCCGAGGGCTTCGATCACCTTGATTTCTTTTTGGATTAAATCACGCGGCAGACGATAGGCCGGAACCCCGACCGCCAACATTCCCGCCGCCACCGGTTCGATTTCAAAAACCGTCGGCACAAAACCCAACAAAGCTAAATCGTGGGCGGCAGATAACCCCGCGGGACCGGCGCCGATAATGGCAATTTTTTGACCTTCTGCTTTTTCAAATTTGCCTTCGGTGGCCGAACGCAAAAGTGCCGCCATTTCTTCAGCGTTAGCTGCAATCGGCGGCACAAAATTTTTAATGTTTTCGAGAACTTCATCCGGAGGTTTTGTTTCGGGGCCGAATTGATCGCAGACAAAGCGTTTCAAAGCCCGAATAGAAACCGGACGATCGTTCCCGACAAAATAACCATCATCATTTACTTTCGGAATTTTTCCGCGCCGACAGGCCATCTCGCAGGGCGCACCACAGATTCTGCCGCAAATTGAGGCAAAAGGATTAGGCCCCCGGGCGATTAAGTAGGCTTCTTCAAAACGTCCTTCGGCAATGGCCCGAATGTATCCGCGAGCGTCGGTATGTACCGGGCAGGCGACTTGGCAAGAGATCAGGTTTTGATGGTAGTCCGAGGTTGGAACGTGGACTTTCAATGAATTCATTTCATCACACCTTTCTGAACAACGCTTTAACTTAACAGTTATCAATATGGCTGATAATTTGGAACTATTGCTTTGGGGATTCTAAGCCACGATTATGTTTCGAAATATGATTCAAATCATAAAATTGTGATTTATTTCTCAATGTTAAAAGAAACTCAAATTAATCTGGTCATTTTCCGGAAAATATGATCTGAATCATTTTTATGCGGGCTCCAAAACAATAGAATCCTGTTGTAAAACGGAGCAAGGAATACGATAAATTACACGGCTAAAGTCGAATTGTCGATCTGCGACATTTAAGGAAAAATTAGATGCGTTTGCCCTCTTTGAGCTCATCACTCAGGTATTTTTTTTCAAAAAAGATTTTCAATATGATTTAAGTCATATTTTGCGGCCTGGGCTCAATCCATAATTATCCCGACAAAAGATAGATTTATTAGTCTTTTCACTGTAATTTATGTCTGAAAAAAGTTTAATTGATTATCGCCAACCAACAATTATCGGTTTGATCGCCTCGGCTACGCTGACCGCAATGGTGATTGTCGGTTCACATTTTTTGCTGCATTTTGACTCAAAATTATTCGGCTATGCAATCGCCAGTGTCGTGGCGATCGGGGCCATTGCCTTTCGTTATGCCCTGTGGCTCCAACGGCCTGCCACCAGAATTTACTGGAAACGGGGGTGGCAACTTTACCTGCAACGTCAGGAATTGGCCAAAAATACGGTCACGGCGGCTCAGTCCTTCGCCAGTAATTTGGTCGCTCAACGATTTATTCTGAGGCGCAGCAAATCGCGCTGGCTGATGCACTTTTTGATTATGTGGGGCTGTATTTTGTCGGGGGCCATCACCTTTCCGCTCGTTTTCGGTTGGATTCATTTTGAACTCGAAGGAGATAGTGGTTATCGGGCGTATCTGTTGGGTGTGCCGCTCCAATTGATGGAAGGTCGAAGTCCGACGGCTTGGCTGATGTTCCATGCCCTTGATTTTACCGCGTTGATGGTCATCGCCGGCTGTGCAATTGCAATTCATCGCCGTTTGAACGACCGAGGGGCAATTGCCCTCCAACAATTCTTACTGGATTTTGTTCCCCACCTGTTACTGATTGCGATTTCTGTGACGGGGTTGATGCTGACGGCTTCGAGTATGTTTTTTGAAGGTTATATGTATTCGTTCATTACGCTTTCGCACGAGGCGTTAGTGATCATGACGCTCTTCTTTTTACCTTTTGGGAAACTGTTTCATATCGTCCAACGCCCTGCTTCGGTCGGAGTTGAACTTTATCAAAAGCGTTCAAAAGAAATGCCGCAGGCCAAATGTATGCGGTGCCGGGTCGAGTTTGCTTCGGAAATGTGGCTTGAAGATTTGAAAGAAGTAGTGGAAAAAGTCGGATTTGATTACACGATGGAAAACGGTGAAAAACTACAGGATTATTGTCCGAGATGTAAGCGGGTGATGCGCGGACTCGCCTATGCCGGAATTGTTGATCAAAAAGATAAAGTTTTTAGTGGAACACGAATAACAGATTAAGATTTATATGTCGAAAGTAACAAATTTAGAAAAAATCATTGAAGAATTCGGACCGCATCTCCACGATGCGCCGGTTGACGGATGGGCGGCCACCCGCAACATCGAAAAGGTTGTTCCGACTCATTGTCCATATTGCGGGATGCAGTGCGGAATGAATTTGCTGGTTGAGAAAAACAAAGTTGTCGGGGTTGAACCGCGATATGATTTTCCGGTTAACGAAGGACGTCTTTGTCCAAAAGGTGTCACGGCCTATTTGCAAACCCATCATCCTGACCGTCTGCTTCATCCTTTAATTAAACGAAACGGAAATTTTGAAAAGGCAACCTGGGATGAAGCCCTCGATCTGGTGGTCGAGAAATTCAAAGAGATTCAAAAACAAACCGGTAAAGATTCGATTGCGGTCTATTCAGGTTCGAGTTTAACGACCGAAAAAACTTATCTGGTCGGGAAATTTGCCCGGGTGGCGTTGCAAACCCGCTACATAGATTACAACGGCAGACTTTGTATGGCCTCGGCTGCAGCCGGCAATAATAAAGCCTTCGGGGTAGATCGGGCGGCCAATCCATGGTCGGATATACCAAAAGCCGAGGTTCTGATAATTGCCGGGGCCAACTGTGCCGAAACCTTTCCTATTCTCAACGGTTTTTTGTGGAAACAACGTGATAACGGGGGTCTTTGGATCATCATTGACCCGCGTGAAACACCGACTGCGAGGCAGGGCGATCTGCATTTGCAGCTCAAGCCCGGAACGGATGCAGCGCTGGCCAACGGAATTTTGAATGTTCTGATCAACGAAAATCTGATTGATCAGGAATTTATCAACGCCCGTACCCATGATTGGGAAGCAACCCGAGAGACCGCTCTCAAATATACACCGGAAAAGGCTTCAGAAATATCAGGAGTGCCGGCTGAAAAGATCGTTCAAGCCGCCAGGCTTTATGGTCGGGCGAAAACCGGAATGATACTGCACGCTCGCGGAATCGAGCATCATTCAAACGGCACAGAGAATGTTTTGAGTTATATCAACCTCGTTCTGGCGACCGGGAAAATCGGTGCCGAAGGCCGCGGTTACGGAACCATTACCGGGCAGGGAAACGGGCAGGGCGGACGCGAACACGGGCAAAAGGCCGATCAATTACCCGGTTACCGTTCAATTATGAATCCTGAACATCGTGAATATGTGGCCGGAGTTTGGGGAATCAATGAATCTGAATTGCCCCAGGCGGGAGTTTCAGCGGTTGAAGTTTTTCAAAAAATGCGGGAAGGCGAAATCAGAGGTCTGTTGTCAATTTGCAGTAATATGATGGTTTCCTTGCCGGACACCAATAAAGTCCGTGAATCGCTCGAAGGGCTCGAATTTAATGTTTGCATAGACTTTTTTATGTCGGAATCCGCCAGGTTTGCCGATGTTGTATTACCCGGGACAACTTGGGCCGAGGATGAAGGCACAACCACCAATGGTGAAGGTCGGGTGATAAAAACCAACAAGGCCATTGATCCACCGGGAGAGGCCAAAGAAGATTGGTGGATCCTGCAGGAAATCGCCCGCCGGTTGGGCCGGGGAAAATATTTTCAATTCAAATCGCCGGGTGAAATTTTTGACGAATTACGACTCGCTTCAAAAGGCGGAAAAGCCGATTACTTCGGAATTACTTACGATAAGATTGAAGCCCAAAACGGAGTCTTTTGGGGATGTCCGACTCTGGAACACAAGGGCACCCCGCGTCTGTTTGAGGAAAAATTTGCCCATGAGGACGGAAAGGCAAAATTTCACCCGGTTGAATATAAAGGGGCCGCCGAAAAACCGGATGAAGAATATCCGTTGATCTATACCACGGGACGAATCGTCCATCAGTATTTATCCGGGAATCAAACGCGCCGAATCGGATTTTTGGTTCAGCAGTGCCTGGAACCGTTTGTCGAAATTCACCCTGAAACGGCATTAAAATTAAAAATAAACGATGGGGAACGGGTAAAAGTAATTTCGCGGCGCGGTCAAGGAATCTTTCCCGCCCTGGTGGTGAAAACAATCCGACCGGACACGATCTTTATTCCATATCACTGGGGCGACGAAAAAGCGGCTAATTTGTTGACCAATGCCGCGCTCGACCCGACTTCGAGAATTCCGGAATACAAAGCCTGTGCCGCTCGAATTGAAAAGATTCACAGCCGCGAATTACCAATTTTGAAAGATAGTATTCATGACACTTCGCAAAGTGAAGTGCATAAAGGAAAGTAAATATTGATTCATTTACCCATTGGTTCATTGCTGATTTAATTCAATGAACCAATGAAAAATGAATCAATGATTCAATATTTATATGAAAGAAACCATGTTCATTGATCCGCAACGGTGTATCGGTTGCCGGGCCTGTGTGGCGGCTTGTCGGGAATGCTCGACTCATAAAGGATATTCGATGATTTACGTTGATTATCTAGACCGTTCAGAGACGACCGCGACCATGCCGACCGTTTGTATGCACTGCAACGAGCCGACCTGTGCTCTGGTGTGCCCGGCGGATGCCATCAAGAAAAATGAAGATGGAGTGGTGATGTCTGCTCTCAAACCACGTTGTCTGGATTGCCGGAATTGCGTCAATGCGTGTCCGTTTGGAGTGCCTAAATATAATTCGGAAATGCACTTACAGATGAAATGTGATATGTGCTACGACCGAACTTCTGAAGGTATTAAACCAATGTGTGCGAGCGTCTGTCCGACCGCTGCAATTTCATTCGGAACATACGAACAGATTGTTCCGCTCCGGCGAACTAAACCGGTTAAAACACATATTTTTGGTAATCAAAGTGTGGAAACTAAAGTTTATTTAATGCTGCCGACCGATGAATCAGAAATCAAGGTTGACGGTTGCGGTGTTTTTGAAGGGCGGCTGACAGCCGCACACGAAGGAGAATCCTGGATGGAAGCCCAGGTTGAGGAAACGAATAAGAGTAATGAGTTTTGAAATAGTGGTCAAGTAGCCTGTGGTCAGCAGTCAGATTATGAATCAAACCGCCGACCACAGCCCCCAAACCACAAACCACAGAAAAATATGAGTACAAATTTATCCAACATCATCGCCAAAGTTCTTTCAGGCGAGCAAGACGTCAGAAATAAAAATGTTCATAATCGAGAATTTCCTTTTGACCGGGACCAGGAAGCCCAGGTTACCAGACGCGAGTTTTGTAATTTTCTGGGTTTGACTTCGACCGCATTTTTGCTGGGGACGGTCGGTTTTGCGGCAAAATCGGCATATAACGCCAAAAATGTCAGGAACTTCACGCCGTTAAAGCTTGATGGGGCTATGAAGCTGGAAAGAAATTCAGCCTTGAATTTTCGTTATCCAACTGTTACTGATCCGGCCCTGCTGATTCGTGCCAACGATGGTCAATATTACGCTTATGACCAAAAATGTACCCATCTTTTATGTCCGGTTTATTATGAAAAGAAAACCGAACGGATTGAATGTCCGTGTCATGAAGCGGGTTTCGAAGCTAAAACCGGAAACGTCATTTATGGTCCGCCGCAACGCCCCTTGAACCGCATTGTATTAGAAGAACGCAGCGGCGAAGTGTGGGCCATCGGGGTCGTGACAGGAGGCAAAGAGGATGACCGAAGCTAATTATGAATATCGTTCAAGGCGGGGAAAAACCGCCATCTGGCAAGCCAAGCTGATGCTTTTGATCATGCTCAATCTCGCTCAACTCTGGATATTGTCCGCCACCATTGAAGCCGTTCTGGGCGAAGAATATAAACAACTCTATCCGCTCGTCATCGCTTCGTTGGTGTGTTGGCTGATTTCGCTGACAAATGTTTTTTATTGGAAATCTGCGACAAAATAAGTTTCACCACTGAAGTTCTCAAGCCCACCGTCGGATTGAACTTAAACCAAATTTTTTATGGAGATGACAACACCGAAAGGTGCCAACCGAATACTTATCTTAAACACGATTGCTTTCACGGTTTGCTTTGCGGCGTGGATGCTCAACGGCGTTCTGGTTACTTTTTTGACGGTTAATCAAATATATCCGTGGAGCGCCTCTGAGGTCGGCTGGCTTTTGGGAATCCCGGTTTTGACAGGTTCTATTTTTCGACTCCCGGCTGGAGTTCTGACCGATAAATACGGCGGCAAACCGATTTTTGGGGGCTTGCTGATTTTATGCGCGATTCCGATGTATTTGCTCTCAATCGCCGATTCGTATTGGGCATTTGCCCTTTGCAGTTTTGGATTTGGTCTGGTCGGCGTGAGTTTTTCGATCGGCATTGCATACACCTCGGTTTGGTTTCCTAAGGAAAAACAGGGGCTGGCACTCGGAATTTTCGGTGCCGGCAACGCCGGTTCTGCCATCACCACTTTGACGGCTCCAACCTTACTCAATATTTTTACCCAAAATGGTATAAATCTCGAAGGTTGGCGGAATCTACCGATCGTCTTCGCCGGTGCTTTGTTGTTGATGGGCGTAATTTTCTTTGTGGTGGCCACCAACAAAAAGCCAAATAAACAATCGGCGACGATTGCCGAACAACTTGAACCGCTGAAAAATATCCGGGTGTGGCGGTTTGGTTTGTATTACTTTTTAGTCTTCGGATGTTTTGTTGCGTTTTCACAGTGGTTGGTTCCATATTTTGTCAATGTGTATTATTTGCCGTTAGTGACCGCCGGTTTTTTGGCCGCCCTGTTCAGTTTTCCGTCCGGTGTGATACGGGCCTTTGGCGGCTGGTTGAGTGATAAACTCGGCGGCCGGAAAGTAATGTATTGGGTGCTTGGTTCGTCAGTTTTGTTATCAGCCCTCCTGATTGTGCCAAAGATGGAAATTTCTTCACCCGGAAAGGGATTAACCGCCGAACGCGATGGAGTCGTAACAGCAGTCAATCTTGATTCAATCACGGTCGGAGAGAAAAATTATCCTTTCAAACCCAAAGCGGGCGACAGCCAAATTTCAGATGACCAGGTATTGGTTTTTCCGACCAAAGAGGTTTGGCAGGAACCGGTAGTGCAAGTCGGGCAATCGGTCACAAGAAAAGAATTATTAGCAAAAGGTGTGACCAAAATTTATTTTCAAGCCAATGTCTGGATATTCGCGGTTTTGGTCATACTTTTGGGTACCATGTGGGGCATCGGTAAAGCGGCGGTTTATAAACATATTCCCGAATATTTTCCCGAAGATGTTGGTGTTGTTGGCGGAATGGTCGGGGTTTTGGGCGGACTCGGCGGATTTGTGAGCCCGATCTTATTTGGCTATTTGCTTGACAGCACCGGACTTTGGACTAGTTCCTGGATGTTGATGTTAGTTCTTTCAGTCGTCTGCTTGCTCTGGATGAACAGGGTCATCCAAACGATGATGCACGAAAAACATCCGAATCTGATGAAGAAAATAGAGAAATAAGCACCAATGCACAATTAACAATAGACAATGGACAAGGAAGAAAACCCAAAAACTAAGGTTACTCAACTATTTGCAAACTTTTCTTTATTTTTAATAGGTCGCAAAACATTTGC
>JANOEF010000607.1:0-3278 GCA_031413075.1 Acidobacteriota bacterium
AATTTTGACTCATACAAAGTTGATTTATAAAACCTGCCGGCGGCCTCTTTCAAGTCTTTTTGCACCGTAAAAATGCCGCTGATATAATACATCCAGGCCGACGTTTCCTGCTGATTGGCAAAGGGGAAGTAATCTGTCGGAACATTACCCTTATCCATCAGCTCTATGGTTAATTTAGAATATTTGAGGGATTCTTCGACAAATGATTGGTCTTTCGACTGTAACATCGCGTCATACCCGCCATAAGCCAAAAGTAAAACCACGGCAGTATTTTCCGGCTCGTCAACTAAAATTTCCTTACCGATAGTGAAGAGGTCAGCAAATTTCTTAGTTTCATAAGCTTTATAAAAAGAACCTGTTCGGTAACGCTTGGCAAAATCTTTGATTTTCTTAGCGTTCTCGTTATTTTCTTTAGGAAATCTGACAATAAATTCTTTGGCTAATTGATAGGCTTTTTCAGCATCTTCAGGTACTTTTGTATTGGATAAAGTAGCGATTTCTTTTAAGTATTCATCTTTTGACTTTTGTTTTTGGGCAAAAGCGGTGATTGAAATTAAAGTTGTCAAGCAGGTCAGCACAACAAATATCAATAATTTTTTCATTAAACTGGTATTCTCCTCAGTAAATAGTTATTTTGCGAATATAACAGAGCAAACTTCTCGGCTCAAATCGAAAGAGACAGTTTTTTAACCGTCATCAATCGGGTCATAAATAATATTTTTTAGAGAGTGATAAAATTTGAATATCTCAAAAATAATATTAACGCCTTTTAAGTTATAGTTTACTCGGATGTTTTGATTGTAGGCTAATGGTTAATAGTTAGCAGCTACAATAAATTAAAGCAAACTTTTAGTAGCTCAAAAGAATCTCTAGGTTGTAAAAAAAAAAATCTCTTCCCGGAAAAATCTAAGAGGTAAACAAATGAAAACGAAAACAATATTAATAACTTTGATCATAACCATTTCGCTACTCGCGAGCGCCTGTCCGAGTCGGGTCAGCATCGGGAAAATTTTGGCAAATCCTTCAAAATATTCAGAAAAAGAAGTAGTCATTGCCGGCCGGGTGACAAATAGTTTCGGCATTGCCATGCTGGGCGGAATCTATAAAATTGATGACGGGACGGGTTCAATTTGGGTCTTGACCAATAAGGGCGTGCCATCGAAAGGGGCTGAGGTGGGTCTCAAAGGTCGTGTGCAAGACGGTGTGAACTACGGTGGACGAAGTTATGGACTGGGAATTATCGAAGAAGAAAGAAAAGTCAGGTAATTTGTGATTAATAATTTGCCATTTGCGGGTAGTTAAGGAAAAATCAGAGGTAGCCTAAATCGTCAGGGGCCGCTGATTTTTTTTTATGAACCAATTTCTTTCAAAACTAGACCAACAATTTTTAGCTCTGCATCGGCGTTCATGTCAAATTATTGAAAAAATACCGGCCGACAAAATATTTTGGCAACCGCTGGAAAAAGATTCTTTATTTCCGATAAATTCCTGCGGTGAATATATTTTGCGAAGTGCAGGCAAAGTTGAGCAAACCTTCGGCGGCATCACAACTAAACTTTGGGATGATCCGTTTGAATGGACTTTGCCGGAAAAACTTTCGACTAATGCACTGATTTTAGAATACTTAAGGGAAGTTGAGGCCACCCGGCAAAAAGGATTTACTTATTTTCAGAACGATGATGATTTGAAAAAAGAACTGCCGGCGCCGGTCAAAATTATCTCGCTCTTTGAACTTTTGCTCGAAACCCTGACCGTTGGCGAAAATTATCAAGGGCGAGCCATTGCCATTTTTCGTCTCTTTTCAAACGAAAAACTTGGTTGGTAATTTGCATCTGAGAACTTTTCGGCGCAAAATTTCGTTACCAAAGAGTCCTTTGCGAGTTTGCGGTTTTAGATTTGCAATTTACGATTGTTTAACTTTTTATCAATTAAGTTTTCTTAACAATTGAATTTTAATAATTTGGAGAAAAAAATGCACTGTCCGCGTTGTGGTCAACAACAGGTTTCAGAAGAGACAAAATTTTGTTCGCGTTGCGGTTTTCCGCTTGGATTAGTTTCAGAAATCCTGGCGCATGGCGGTTTTCTGCCGCAGTTAGCCGATCTCCACAAAACTAAATCATGGTGGAATAAGAAGAACGGCGTGGTTTTTAGCCTCTTTTGGTTCATGTTTTTTGTTCTCATCCTGACCCCTTTTTGGGGAATTCTTGGTGTCGATAGAATGGCCGGCATGAGTGCTATTCTCGGGATCTTTGGGGGCTTGATGATAATGATCGGATCGCTGGTTTTTCTGAAAAGTTCTAAAGATTTTCAAACAGCCTTTAACCCTAACCCGGTTAATCAACCAAATATGCTTTACGGGGTCAATCAGCACCATGCCCTGCCTCCGAATCAATCCATTCCGGTTTCTAATTATGTGCCGCCGACTCCGGGGAGTTGGCGCGAAACAAATGATCTGGTCCAGCCGTCGAGTGTAACTGATGAAACAACCCGAATGCTTTATCAGAAGGAGAAAAAGTAAAATGTTCTGTCCAACTTGCGGCCAACAGCAAGTCGCTGAAAATGTCAGATTTTGTTCGCGCTGCGGATTCCTGCTGACGGGCGTTTCAGAAGTCATTGCTCATAATGGTTTAGTGCCGACCCAAAGCAATCAAACAACCGGTGAGTTAAAAGATTCGCCCCGCAAACGAGGGGTCAAACAAGGTGCGATGCTTTTGCTGGTCGGAATGTTGTTGATAGTTCCGTTACTGGCCATGATTCATATCGTAACCGATACTGAACCCTACATAATGGCGGTGGCTGCGATAATCAGCTTTTGGGGCGGAGTTTTGCGAATGATCTACGCCTGGATGTTTGAAGAAAGTGTAAATAAACAGTTTTCAACCGGAACCGGGCAACAATTTGTTAACCAGCAATTTATAGCCGGGAATCAAGCCCAAAATGCTTTGCCTCCTTCGCAATCCATTCCCGTCACCGATTACATCGCTCCTAAACCGGGTAGTTGGCACACGACCAACAATCTGGTGCAACCCGCCAGCATTACCGAAGGAACAACTAAATTTCTCGAAAAAGAAACAAACGCCGAGAATAGCTAAACACCAATGCACAATGGACAATGGTTAATGGACAATAAAGTAAAGTCAAAAACCCAAATTACTCAAATAATTGCAAACTTTTCTTTATTTTCAAGAGGTCGCCAAACTTTTGCTGACCTGCTTAAATTTAAGAATAAAAGTTGGTTGTAAACAAACAACTTTGAATTTTGAATCTTGAACTTTGAA
>JANOEF010000608.1:0-2860 GCA_031413075.1 Acidobacteriota bacterium
TCAATGTCAAGAAAAAAGATTTTGTAACGTCGAGGGCTCGAATAAATGCTCAATCAAGGTGATAAATTTGGTAAATACACCATTGTTAAACGAATCGGTTTAGATGAACGCGGAAACTCAACCGGGGCTTTTGCCATGGTCTATGTCGTTAGTCACAAAGCCAAGGAATATGTTCTCAAAATCCCAAACAATCAGGAAAGAGTTAATAATCTTTTGCGCGAAATTGGGAATTGGGCAAGGGTTAGTTTGCATCCGAATATCCTGACTTTTCACGAAGCCGTTGCCGATGAGGGGAAAATCGGATTTATCAGCGAATATATTCAAACAGGCTCACTAAAAGATTGGCTTAAAAATTCTGAGAATCTAACGCTTTTACAAAAACTTTCGATGATTGAGGGTATTTTAAGCGGGTTGGAACATCTGCATCAAAACTCAATTTTGCATCGCGATTTGAAGCCGGACAATGTTTTTGTCAAAGATGGCATCCCTCTTTTAGCTGATTTTGGTTCGGCAAAGGATTATGATTTTGCTGAATCGCAACATGCTTACGGTTTTACTTATTGGTATGCGCCACCCGAATTGGTTGCTATTTACGATGAATTTGGAGTTGTTGCCAAATACCAACTGACCGAATTTGATGATTTATGGTCTGTTTCGGTAATAATTAGCGAGATTTTGACCGGGCAATATCCATTTGACCGAATGTCTAAAATAATGACAGCGGAAATGCGTCCTTTTCCGCCAAATACTGACCAAAGGATTATTGAATTTGTTCAAAAAGCCCTGCAAAAAGACCGCAACCATCGCTTTCAAACGGTCAAAGACATGCGCGAGAATTTGAAGAATCCACAGGGCTTTTTGGCTCCAAAAGTAGAAGATGCAGGAACGATCATTGACGAAGATTTTGTTGAACCTGAATCTAAACCTGACCCTGCAACCACTTCGACCAATCCCGACAGTTTCAAAAATTCAATTGGAATGGAGTTTGTTAAAATTCCAAGCGGTTCGTTTATGATGGGTTCGCCCCAAAGTGAAAAGGATAGAGGTAAAGATGAAGGTCTACAACGCAGAGTTACCATTAACAATGAATTTTATCTGGGCAAATATGAAGTAACCCAAGTCCAATGGAAAGCGATAATGGGTAATAACCCAAGTAAGTTTCAAGGCGATAATTTGCCTGTTGAGCAAGTAAGCTGGGACGAAACTCAAGAATTTATCAAGAAGTTAAATGCCAAAGGTGAAGAAAAATATCGTTTGCCAACCGAAGCCGAGTGGGAATACGCGGCGCGAGGTGGTAAAGACGGAGATGTCTTTGGAATTGGCGATGGGAAAAACCTTTCATCGGAGCAAGCAAATTTTGATGGGAATTATCCATATGGAAATGCGGCGAAAGGAAAATATTTGCAAAAGACGGTAAATGTGGGAAGCTATCAGCCGAATAAATTTGGATTATATGATATGCACGGAAACGTCTGGGAATGGTGCGAAGATATTTACAAGGACAGTTATAGCGGATTGAGCGTTGACGGTTCTGCAAATGTGAGTCAAGGAGACTTAAGTTGGCGTGTCCTTCGTGGCGGTTCGTGGGTCAGCTACGGTTACTTTTGCCGGTCTGCCTATCGTTACCGGAACGCGCCCGCGCTTCGTGACCTCGGCAACGGCTTTCGTCTTATTAGGGTTTCTGAATAACCCTTTAGCTCTTTTACGCTTTGCAAAATTTTTCAAGGGTTGGATAGCTTGGAAAGAAATGCGCGTCCGAAGAGGAGCCGTGACGGGATTTCTTTTCAAGCGGGTTGGAGGTAGAAAAGTCAAACTGGAAGAGAGAGGAAAAAAAGGCGTGTGAGCGGCTCGAAATAATTTTGAAATAAAGGGAAAGACGCTATCGCTGGGAGCGCAGGCATCCTTGCCTGCTGGACGCGAAAGCGTTCAAAAAGTCTTGAGATAAAATCAAGTTGATTTCTTTGCCAACACTTTTACGCCGCGAAGCGCAACGTAGCAGGCAAGGATGCCCGCGCTCCCAGCTAAAAGGCTTTGTGCTATAATCGGCAAACGAGGTGAGATTGAAAATACAATATGCCCGCACATTTATCACGATGCTGTCAGAAACGCTTTAGAAAAAGACGGCTGGACTATTACCAATGACCCCTTTGACGATTAGAATCGGCAAGCAGGATTCGTTTCGAGTGGCGACTTTAGTCGCTTATTGCTTAATCTAACGCGTCTTAAAATCTACCTTGAGAACTTAAGTTTTAATAGTGAATTGGCTTGATCTCTTGTTAAGCAAGGAGCGCATAAATGCGCCACTCGAAACTGAAGCGCATAAATGCGCCACTCGAAACGGCTACTCGAAACGGCTAGCTCGAAACGGCCACTCGAAACGTGAGATGCTAAAAACATCGCCACGAACGCAGTAAAATTAACTTCAAGGCGAATTAAAAAACTGCGCAAAATCCACACATCCTTTCTAAAATTGAATAAATTTCAATCAAATTTTCCCAAAATGAGTTATTATTTTGAAAAATTTGTGAATGTAGAGGCACAGGATATGTCGAATTGGCGGGAACATCTCGAAAAACTTAGAGGTTGGATTGATAGCGAACAGTCGGACAAGGTCGCTGAAAATGTCATCAAGGCGCATGACAATAAATCTGAATCGGAACTGTTTTTGCTGAAATTGTTAAATTCGGTCGAAGCCTTGCTCCGACAGGAAATCATCCGTATTCCAAACACCAATAAAGCTTATGTCCCCGAGAAGTTTTTGGTCTTTTTGAGCGCGGAAGCCGATCAATCACTGCGCGATGACAAACGTAAATTTTTTGAGCAGAGTCTGAGTGCCTTGATACTTGAACGAGCCAAAGAG